>JAUYSA010000190.1 GCA_030696545.1 Hyphomonadaceae bacterium | reverse complement strand
CAGCCTGCGCAACGGAGCCTCGCCCGCAGCTGGCTTACGGCCTGAGCGCCGGCGATGTCTCTAACGGCTTCATCATGTCGGTTCTGGAAGCCTGCGTCGTAGCGGCGGAGAGAGGCGTGACGCTCGATCAGATGGGGAATTACCGGATTCTTCGTGACACCATCCGCAGCACCGTAAGACCGCCAAAGCCCGGCTATTCGGCGTGGGCGCCTGGGCTGGGGCAGGGCGTTGTCGAGATCGAAGACGGGCCGGGCGGATGTGATGTGGCGGCTCACGGCGCGGCCGTGGAAGACACATTCGACATAATCGCCGGCGCCCTGCGGGCGAGGGGCTATACGCTGGAGACTGCAGAGCCATCCCAGCCCAACGTCATAAAGCTTGAACTCGCGACGAAGGCCGTGAGCGGCAGGAGCGTGAGGGTGGTGCTGACCGGGAATGAGCCCGGTGCTGCAGGCGCTTCGTCGCAATTCAGTGCGTTGTCAGCGGCCATCACGTCGACCTTGCCCTGACAGCGTGCTTGCGCCGCTGGCGGTGCGTGTCGCGTGCGGCTAGGCTAGGTCTGTTCTCGGGAGCGATGCGATGAGAGTCATCTCGGCCGTTGTTTTCACAATGCTGCTCGCGGCTCCTGCCTACGCCCAGCGTGATGCAGTGTCGGCGGATCTTTCGCCTGAGGCGGCTGCGGGCGTGTTCCGATCGGCGGTTGCGGATGTGTGCGTGCCGGCGGTTCTGGGGAATGGCGTCAGCGCGCTGAGCTCGGCGCAGCGGGGGATGTTGCGCCCGACGCAGGATGCGGAAACGCGCAAGCAGGCGGGCGCTTCGCCGGACGAGACCGTGTGGGATGTGATGGACGGCAAGGGCGTCGTTACTGTGCGCGAGAAGGCGGGAAGGTGCGTTGTGTCGGTTTATGGACCGCCAGCGGCAGCGACGATCCAGACGGTGGCGCAGGCGCTGGTCGGGCCTCCCGGATTCCAGCGGCTGGCGCAGCCGGTGATCGCGGCGAACGGGCTGGGGCAGACGCTGCAATTCTCGTACGATGGCCGCGCTGTTGTCGCCCAGCTGACGGGATCAGAGCCGGGGATGGCGGGGCATCAGTCGCGCTTCAGCGTTGTGACCGCAACAGTGTTCCGGGCGCAGTAGCAGGCAGGCGCGCGGACGGCGCATGGGAAACCTCATCATGATCCTCGCCTGGACCGGAGCCGTGCTCTGGCCGCTGGCAATTCTGTTCGGGTTGTGGCGTGGCGTGAAAGCCGGGCGCGGGCCAGGCTGGCTGGGGTGGACCGCGATTGTGCTGGTGACGGCGGCGTGGGGGCTCGGTATCCGCGCTTTCCTGTGGGAGCCGGAGACGCTGGTAGTGCGACGCGTCGAGGTGGTGAGCCCGATGTGGACGGGCGAACCGCTGCGCGTGGGTGTGCTGACCGATGTTCATGGCGCGGGCGCACATATGAGTCTCGCGCGGCTGGAGTCGATCATCGACGAACTGAATGCCGAGCGGCCGGATATCGTGCTGCTGCTGGGCGATTACGCGCCCGGCCATGTGCCAGCGGCGGAACGCAGCGCGGATGAGCGGGCGGCGGTGATGGAGACGCTGCCGCCTCTGGCGAAGCTTCGGGCGCCGCTGGGCGTCTGGTCAGTGCTGGGCAATCATGACTGGTGGTATGATGGCGAGGCGATCGAGAAGGGATTGCAGGCGGCGGGTATTCGCGTGCTGGAGAATGCGCGGGCGCGCATCGAGCGTCCGGGTGGTGCGTTCTGGCTGGGCGGACTGGCGGATTATGAATCCCTGCGGGCGAAGCCTTCCTATGGCGCGACGCTGGATGGGCTGGAGGGAGATGATCCGGTGATCGTGATGTCCCACTGGCCGGACGCGTTCGCGACAGCGCCGGACCGGGTGGCGATCACTTTTGCCGGGCACAGCCATTGCGGGCAGGTGAACCTGCCGTTTTTCGGGCGGCTGATGCATGCCTCGCCGGGGTCTGAAAAGTGGCCGTGCGGGCTCTACAGCAAGGGGCAGGGGCGGCTTTACGTCAGTGGCGGGGTGGGCGTGTCGATCATGCCGGTCAGGTTCAACCAGCCGCCTGAAATTGCGGTGGTTACATTGCGGGCGGATTAGCCAATTAGCCGCCTTTACAGGGGTTTCAGGCCTGATAGACCGGCGCGCGATAGAGGATTTGTCCTATGGCCGACACGCTCAATTTCTCGCTGGTTTCGCCGACGCGCGAGCTGTTCTCGGGCGAAGTGAACCAGGTCGATGCTCCGGGCGTCGAGGGCGAGTTCGGCGTGCTGCCGAAACACGCTCCGTTCATGACCGTGCTGAAGCCGGGCGTTGTGCGCATCCATGAAGCTTCCGGCGTGACCCCGGTGTTCGTGCGCGGCGGCTTTGCTGACGTGACGCCGGCTGGCCTGACCATTCTCGCCGAAGAAGCCGTGCGGCTTTCTGATGTGGATATGGCGTCGCTCGATGCGGAAATCGCGAAGGTGAAATCCGACGCGAATGATCCGGGCGATGACGTGCGCCGCAAGCGCGCGTCGGAGCGTCTGGCGTATCTGGAAGCGCTGCGCGCGGCTGTCAGCGGCGCTGGCGCGGCGCACTAGACTTTTCCGATTTCGGGAAGCACGTCCTCGTCCTTCGACGGACGCACGCTTCGCGTGATACTCAGGATGAGGGCGGATTTGCTGGCAGCGGTTCAGCCCACTTCGCGAAGCGCTTCACCACCTCGGAATACACCGCTGCCTTGAACGGGATGACGAGTCCTGGCGCTTCTTCGAGCTTGGCCCATTTCCAGGCGTCGAATTCGGGCGTGTGGTCGTCCAGGCGGAAATCAGTGTCGGAGCCGGTGAAGCGGTAGGCGAACCATTTCTGGCGCTGGCCGAAATAGGGGCCGGTAAGCTTGGCTTTCAGGGCCGGCGGGAAGTCGTAGTAGAGCCACGGCTCCAGCTCTTCGAGCAGTTCGACATGCTTCGTGCTGATGCCGGTTTCCTCGCCCAGTTCGCGCAGGGCTGCGATGGCGGGTGTCTCGCCGCGGTCGATCCCGCCTTGCGGCATCTGCCAGGCATAGCGCGCATCGTCCTTGCGCACGCCCGCGCGGCGACCGAGCCAGAGGTGGCCCTTCTTCGAGAAGATGGCGAGGCCGACATTGGGCCGATAGAGCGAAGGATCGCGCCCGCCCTGTTCGGGGTGGGCGTCGTAGGTCACGGCTTCGCTGCCCGCGTTTCGACGCCAGCCGAGGCAGAAGCGGGTGCGAGCTGATAGCCCTTGGCTTTCAGGCCTTCCGCCCAGATGCGGAACTGCTCGATCGTGACGGGGTAGGCGAAGCCAACGCCGATCGCCTTGCCGTTCTGGATGGCGAGCGCTTCGAGGGCGAGGAGTTCGCGGTCGATCGCATCGGCCGAGAGTTCGGCATCGACGATGCGGTCAGCGACGGTGAAGTCGAGGCCGGTCTGGTTGGCGGCTTGCGGCAGGACGGAGCGCGCGGCGGCGCCATCGTGCAGGAAGAGCAGGCCGCGATCCTTGAGCGCCTTCATGACAGGCGTGGCTGCAGCGGCGTCTGTTGCGAAGCGGGCGCCCTGATAGTTGGTGACGCCGAAATAGCCGGTGGCCTTGCCCATCAGGATGTTGAGACGGCGCAGGTTCTCTTCCGGCTTGGCGCTGGTCAGCAGCGTCTGCGGGCCGGAATCGACGTTCGGATAGTCGTAGGCTTCCATCGGCAGTTCGAGCAGGACTTCGTGGCCGGCGGCGCGGGCGCGGTTGATCCAGCCCTGCAGGTCGTTGGCGTAGGGCACGAAGGACAGCGTGACTTCCGGCGGCAATTCGTTGATGGCGGCCAGCGTGTGTTTCTGCGTCATGCCGAGGCCACCGACGATCAACGAGATGCGTGGCATCCCGGGCGTGGCTGCGAAGGGGCGGGCATAGGCTTCGGCAGGCGTGCGGCCATCAGGGCCAGTCTTCGGCAGGTCGCCAGCGGCAGTGCGTTCGAAATAGCCAGAGATTGGCGCGCGGGCCAGGGCGGTCGGCGCGTTGACGGCGTTGGTCGAAATCTCGGTGACGGTCATGACCGCGCCGCCATCGCCGCCGTCTTCAGGCAGGGCGTCGCCGTATTCGACACCGAGGCTGGGTTCGCCGTCCGCATGCGCGTCGAGCGCTTCGAGCGAAGAGCGGTTTTTCAAAAGCGGCGGCGGGCCATTCTGTTCGGAATAGAGGGCGAGCTCGATGCGCGGTCCGCCCGCATCATCATCGCCGAAGAAGAACGCCGCGCCGACAGCGCCAGCAGCAAGTGTTCCGAAGGCGGCGATGCTCAGTGCGAACTGGCTGAGACCAGTGCGCAGAACCGACCCATCGGCAGTTCGTGACGCAGACATGCAGATCCTCACATACACCCCGGCCCGAACGGCAGAGTCTTGGCCCTCTATCGTTAAGAACGCGGTAACGCGGCTGCGGCGGTTTGGCCCGGAACGCAGCTGGAAACGTTGGGGAATTCCAGTTGTAAGGCAAGATTTCGATGGGCCTCTGAGCCCAAAAGCAAAAGGCCCGGCTGTGGCCGGGCCTTTCGAACTTCTGGACCTGCCGGCCTTACGGCGTGACTGGGGCGGGCGCCGGAGCCGCTGCGGTGGTCTGCGGCTCCGGTACGGCCTTGCCGGCCTGGATGAGAGCGACAGCCTGGTCGAGCTGGTAGTCTTCGCCCTTGTACTCGGCCGGCGGCATGTCGGCGGGAACGTGCGGCGGCTTGCGCTCGGCGCCCTGATCGTTTTCGAGAGCATGAGGCAGGGCGGACTCGCTGTAGCGGGCAGCGCGTGTCTTGAGGTCGGCGATATCCTTCTCGGACAGGCGGACCTGAGCGACCTCAACGTCCGGTTCGATGCCGGAGCCTTGGATCGATTTGCCCGACGGCGTGTAATAGCGCGAGGTGGTCAGGCGCATCGCCCCCTTGTTGGGTCCGAGCGGCAGGACGGTCTGCACCGAACCCTTGCCGAACGAAGTCACGCCCATGATAACGGCGCGTTCGCGGTCCTTGAGGGCGCCGGCGACGATCTCGGCGGCGGAGGCCGAGCCGCCATTGACCAGCACCACGATCGGAACGTTCGGGTAGCGGTTGGCGCGCACGGCGTTGTAGCGCTTCGAGTCGGTGTCGTGACGGCCGCGCGTGGAGACCACCTCGCCGCCATTGACGAAGCGCGACGTCACTTCGATCGATGCTTCAAGCAGGCCGCCGGGGTTGTCGCGCAGGTCGAGCACGAGGCCTTTCAGCGGACCCTTGCGGGTGGCTTCGAGTGCGCGGTCGAGCGCTTTCACAGTCTGCTCGTTGAAGGTGGTGACACGGACATAGCCGACATCGCCGATCATCTTCTGCTTCACGACTTCGGGGCGGATGACTTCGCGGGTGAGGCTGACGTCGAACGGTTCGACATTCTCGCGCACGACCGTGATCGAGATTGCGGAGTTCACGTCACCGCGCATCTGCTTCACAGCGTCGTTCAAGGGCAGGCCAACGATCGACTTGCCGTCGATCGCGGTGAGGAAGTCGCCGGACTTGATGCCGGCGCGGTAGGCGGGCGTGCCGTCCATCGGCGAGACGACTTTGACGAAGCCGTCCTGCGCAGTGACTTCGATGCCGAGGCCGCCGTATTCGCCGGAGGTCTGGGCCTGCATGTCCTTGAAGTCTTCGGGATCGAGGTAGCTGGAGTGCGGGTCAAGCGAGGCGAGCATGCCGTTGATCGCGGCCTCAATCGCTTCGGACTCATCGAACTCGGTGACGTAGTTGGCTTGCGCCTTGGCGACGATCTCGGCGAACAGTTCGAGCTGTTTGAAGGTCTGAGCTCGCTTTTCGGAAGCGTTGCCATTGGTGGTGACGGCGAATGCCGTGAATGTCAGCCCCGCTCCGACAAGAGCGGCGCCAATGACCGGACCCAACAACCACTTACGCATGTCGCGCTGTTCCTCTGACATATCCCGCCGACCCTTACTCTGACGTCATCCGCGCGAAGTTCAACACACATTGACGAGTGGTTGATGCACTTTCCGCACTACCGTTCGTCGCAACCAGGCTTCGAGCCCCCGTTTCAGGTTCGGGGCGGAAGCCATTTCTCAGGGTCCACAGGCTGACCCTTACGTCTTACTTCCAGATAAAGTTCTGGAGATGGCGACTTCCGGTCAGCCATGCGGCCTATGGGTTCGCCAGCCAGAACCCACTGTCCCGCTTCGGGATAAAGCGCGTCAAGGCCGGAAACGACCACCAGCACGTCGGCGCCCACATCGAGGATGACCATCAGCCCGTAGGAGCGGAAAACACCCGCATACTGCACGCGGGCATCCAGCGGCGCGATGACCTGCGCGGCAGGGCGCGTGGAAAGCGTGAGCCCCTCCTGCTTTTCGCCGCTAACGGTCTGTCCGAAACGATGAAGGCGTGTCCCAACGGCAGGCTGCAGAGGGGCGGCTGTGCCTGCCGGTGGCCGGGCGGCTACGGCGGCCGGTGGCTTGGCGGGGGAAGTTGCTGAAGGTTTGGCGGCGCCTGGCTTGGCTGGAGCTGGCTTGGCGGCTGTCTTGCCGCCTGACGGTTTGACCGACGGCTTTGCAGGAGCTGATTTCGCCAGTCTGTTGAGCAGGTCTCGCAGGGTGTCGGCTTCCGCCGCGAGGCGTTTCGACTCGGCGCGGGCGGCGGTTGTTGCTGCATCCAGCGTGGCTGAGGCGCGGCGCTTCTCTTCGGCCAGCGCGGCGATCTCCTCGCGGCGGGCGGCGAGTGCGCCGGTGGCGGAGGCGAGATTGGCCTGCTGCGCCCGCGTTTCGGCGGCGAGACGGTTGAGCGTCTCTATCTGCGATTTCAGTTGCGCCGCACGGTTGGAGAGAGCGGGCGCGGCATCCGACATCAGGATGGCGGCGCGAACGGCGGCTGCGCTGTCTTCCGGGCTGGCGGCGAGGGCTGGCGGGCGGCGGGCGCCAAACGTCATCAGGGCGGCGAGAAGATCGTCGAGCGCCGCCTGATCAGCGGAAAGGGACGAGCTGGCGGTCTGACTTTCGTCGGCGAGGATCATCAGCTGTTCCTCGGCGGCGTAGGCGGCCTCCTCGCGCGCAGTGGAATCCTCGGCGGCGGCGATCAGGTCTGCGTCGATGTCGCCAAGGTCGCGGGCGGCGGCCGATGAGCGGGCTTCTAGCGTACGCAGGCGAGCGACGGCGGAGTCGCGGGCGGCTTCGGCGCGCTTCAGGTCATCCTGGGTAAAGTTCTTCGGCGCCGCGCGGGACTGAGCCAGCGCAGGTGTTGCCAGAAGCATGAGGGCGAGGGCCAGCCTGCGCATCATTCACGGTGGTAAGGTGATCCGGCCTCGATCGAAAGGGCGCGATAGACCTGCTCGGCGATCATTACGCGGACAAGGCGGTGGGGCCATGTCTGGACGCCGAAACTGATGGTGTGACGGGCGGCGGCGGCAATGGCGGGCGATGTTCCATCGGCGCCGCCGATGACGAAGCTGACGGCGTCTTCCCCGGCATCGCGCCAGCGGGCGAGACGTTTTGAAAGGTCCTGTGAGGTCCAGGCCTCGCCGCGTTCGTCGAGGCGGATGAGGATGCCCTGCCCATGCTTTGCGAGCAGGCGGGGGCCTTCATCTTCCTTGGTGCTGGACGGAATCTCGATTTCCTCGACGGCGCGATAGCCGAGCGACTTCCCGCTCTTCTGCGCGCGCGTGAGGTAGTCGTTCACAAGCTCGCGCTCGGGCCCGTCCTTCATGCGCCCGACGCAGAGGATACGGATGCGCAAGTTGGACGCCCGCGTCTAGTTCGCGGTGGCGGCGCGGACGGTCGGCGGGGCGTCTGACGACCAGATGCGTTCGAGGTTGTAGAACTCGCGCACTTCCGGACGGAAGATGTGGACGATGATGTCGCCCGCATCGATCAGCACCCAGTCGGCATTCGGCAGGCCTTCGACACGCACTGTGCCAACGCCAACTTCCTTCAGCTTGCGAGAGACATGGTCCGCCAGCGCGGCGACGTGCCGGGCCGAGCGGCCGGAAGCGACCACCATGGCGTCAGCCATCGGCGATTTTCCGGCGAGCGGGATGTTGAGAATGTTCTCGGCCTTGTCGTCGTCGAGCTGCTGCGCGACCAGGCGGGCCAGTTCGAGTGGATCAGGGATGGCCGGCTTGGGCGGGGTGGCGGCCGGTTTGGAGCTTGCGCTCTTGGCGGGCTTGGAGCTGCGAACTGCGGGCAGGGCTGTGTCCTCTGGGCTTCTGAACGAGCGGGGAAACTAGCACGTGGGGGCCAGAACGGCGAGAGGGAAGGGCCGCGCGATATGGCTTGCAGAGTTGCAGACTGTCGCAACCTCAGCCTTCGCAAATAAGAAAATCTAAACCCAACTAATACTACCTAATTAGTCGTGTTTAGGTTTGTCTATTCGCAGGAGGCGCGGAGATCGCTGCGCTATTTATGAGGACGGGCCATGGCGCGCACTGTTGAAACTACATACAACCAGTCTAGTAACCATCTCAGGTACGGAATTTCCTTTGCGGCGCTTGCGTTGCTCTCGTCTGCCCCGGCTTTCGCGCAGGCAGCACCGGATGCGCCAGTTCCGCAGGAAACCGTCTCGAATCCGGCTGGCCCGAACGTGGATGAGCAGCCACCCATCCCCCCCGCCGTCCAGGCAGGCGACCGGGTTATCGTGACTGCCCGCCGTGTAGAGGAAGACGTCCAGGACGTCCCGATCCCAGTGTCCGTGCTCTCGGACAATTTCTTGGCCGACACGGGAGCCTTCAACATCGGCAAGCTCAACCAGCTGGTTCCTTCGGTTCAGTTCTATTCGACCAACCCGCGCAACACGCAGGTCAACATCCGTGGCCTTGGCGCTCCGTTTGGCCTGACCAATGATGGCATCGAGCAGGGTGTCGGCCTCTATGTCGATGGGGTCTATTTCGCCCGCCCGGCTTCGGCCGTGATGGACTTCATCGATATCGAGCAGGTCGAAGTTCTGCGCGGTCCGCAGGGTACACTGTATGGCAAGAACACCACCGCGGGCGCGATCAACGTCACGACCAAGACGCCGGAGTTCACCCCGTCAACGGATGTTGAACTCAGCTATGGCAATCTCGGTTACTTCCAGGCCAAGGCGACGACCACGGGCCCGCTGACGGACAATCTGGCTTATCGCGTGTCGTTCTCCGGCACGCAGCGCGATGGCGTGCTGTGGAACACCACCGACCAGGACGACCTCAACGACATCAGCAATATTGGCGCACGCGCCCAGCTGCTGTGGCGGCCGAGCGATACGCTTGATGTGAAGTTGTCTGCGGACAACACCGTGCAGCGCCCGGAAGGCTATGCGCAGGTGTTCGCAGGCGTGGTGCCGACGCTGCGCCCGCTCAACCGCCAGTACGCAGCGCAGGCGGCGTACTACAATTACGCCCCACCCTCGATTAATCCGTTCGATCGCGTCACCGACCTCGATACACCCCACCGTTCCAACTCGGATCTGGGCGGCGTTGCGCTGAACATTGACTGGGATATTGGCGGCGGCACGCTGACGGCGATCTCTGCCTGGCGTTACTGGCTCTGGGATCCCTCGAACGACCGCGACTTCCTCGGCCTGCCTATCCGCACGCTGTCGCAGAACCCGTCGAAATCCTATCAGTGGTCGCAGGAAGTTCGTTACGCCGGTGATTTCGGTGAGAACCTGAACTATGTGGTCGGAGCTTTCTGGTTCAACCAGGTGACCAAGACGCTTGGTCGTGAAGAGCAGGGCTCCGCCGCGTGGCGCTGGCTGACCAACCCGACGAACGCCAACCAGACGCTCGGACTCGCCGGCGCCCTGACCGGCTATGGCCAGCGCGTGGAGATCCGCTCGGACCACACCAGCCAGGCTCTGTTCGGCCAGCTTGAGTGGAAGGTGAGCGACAAGCTTCGTATCCTGCCGGGTGTGCGCGTGAACTTCGACGAGAAGAGCGGCTACTATCGCTCGCAGACCTATGGCGGCACGCAATATGCTGCGGGAACGCCGGGCCGGAACCTGCAGCTCAGCATTCTCACGCCGCTGGCGTATGAATCGGAAGGCGAGGACGACAACGTCTCCGGCCAGCTGACGGTGGCCTACGACATCGCCGACAATTACCACGCGTACGCCACCTACTCGACGGCGTTCAAGACATTCGGCCTCAACAACAACGGCATCCCGCTCGACAGCAGCAACCAGCCCGTGCTCGACCTTGCGTCGATCAAGCCGGAAGACACCAAGCATATCGAGATCGGCCTGAAGACCGAGCCGCTGCCGGGCGTCGTGGCGAACTTCACGGCCTTCCACACCACGATCAACGACTTCCAGGTCAGCGTTTCCAGCAACCAGTCCGGCACGCTGCGCGGCTATCTCGCCAACGCGGACGAGGTTCTTGTTCAGGGCGTCGAGTTCGACGGCTCATGGAAGATCAACGACAACTTCTCGCTGTACGGCAACCTCGCCTATACCGACGGCAAGTATGAGAGCTTCACCGAAGCGCCTCCGGCGCTGGAAGACTCGGGCGGCGCAATTGGCTTCGTCGATGCTTCCGGAACGCGCCTTCCTGGCCTGTCACTGTGGGCGGCATCCTTTGGCGGAGAGTACAAGTTCGACGGCGAATTCAGCAAACGTCAGGGCGAGTACTTCATCGCCGTCGATGGCAGCTACCGCTCGGAATTCTCCTCGAGCGCGACCGAGTCCGACTATCTCAACATCGATGGCTACACGCTGGCGAACGCCCGCATCGGTTTCCGTGGCGATGATGGATGGGATTTCTACGCCTGGGGCCGGAACATTCTCGACGAAGACTATTTCGAGATGCTCAACGCGGGTGGATCGAGCTCGGGCTACTATGCTGGTCTTCTCGGCGACCCGCGCACCTACGGCGTCACTCTGAGAGGGAGCTTCTAGAAACAAGATTCCGCCGCGCCTCCCCGGTGCGCGGATAGAGGGGCGGGTTGCATCGATTGCGGCCTGCCGGTCCCGGCCCCGTCCGGAATGGGATCAGTCTTTTCTGGCAAGACGCGTTCTTGTCAGAAACGCATTAGGCGACCGCGTCTTCGTCCTCCAGCGGCCCGCCCCTCGACCAGTTACTTGGATCCAGCAAGCGCCGGAGGTCTGTCGAACGTGACAGTCTCCGGCGTTACTGTTTCACCACACTCCGAGCAGGTGACGACTGGCCGGAACTTGTGACCGCAGGTCGTGTGGCGCCGGCCAGCGGAGCGGACGGGTTTGGGCAGGTGGGTTTCGGCCCAGTGGGCCATCGTCATCATCACCGGCTGCAGCGCGAGCCCGCGGTTGGTCAGTCGATACTCATAGCGCGGCGGATGCGCCTCATACTGGACACGCTCCATCACGCCGCGCTCGACGAGGTGAGCCAGCCGCGCTGAGATCACGGCGCGCGAAGCGCGAGTTGATTGCTGGAATTCGTCGAATTTCCGCGCGCCCCGCATCGCGTCACGCAGGATCAGCAGCGTCCAGCTATCGCCGATCACGGACATTGCCTGCGCCAGCGGGCATGGGATCGCGTCGATCTGACTCCACCGCACGTGAAACTCCCGTGTTCGTGTCCGGGCGCGAGTCCTCGCGCAATTGACCCCGCAAGGGAACCGGCTGAGACTGAGTTCAGAAAACGAACTTACATATGTCGGGGAGCACTGCAATGGACAGCGTCAGGCTGGGACGTCCGTTAAAACGGGCGATCGGACTTCTTGCGCTTGCGGCAGGGCTGGCCCCGGCGGCGATGGCGCAACAGGTTCCTGCGCAGCCGGCTCAGTCTGCCCCGCGTCCGGGAGCGGAGGGCGCGCAGACTTTCGATGTCGACTTCTTCAAGCAGTACAATCCCGTCACCGCGGCCGACATGGTCAACCGTGTGCCTGGTTTCGAGATCGAAGACGGCGAAACGCTGCGCGGCTTTGGCGCCACGGCGGGCAACGTGCTGGTCAATGGCGAGCGGCCCTCATCGAAAGTGCTGATCTCCGAACAGCTGAAGCGCATCCCGGCGGATTCGGTGGCGCGGATCGAGCTGATCTCCGGCTCTGCATCCAACGTGGACGTGCGCGGACAGACGCAGCTTGTGAACGTGGTGCTGAAGCAGGCCGTGCAGGGCAAGAGCTCGCCGGGCACCTGGGTCGTCGATGTGCGGGACCTGCAATACTCCAACCGGATCGGAGGCCAGTTCCAGCTCACCAAGACGTTCTCGCTGGGCGAGACAGCGGACCTGACGCTCGATTTCCAGCTTCCAAACCTGCGTGGCCGGACGGAGAGTTTCGAATCAGTGCGCAATGCTTCGGGCAACCTGACCCGTTATCGCGAACAGTTCGGCCAGCCGAACCAGATCGGCGTGCAGGGTTCCGGCGTGCTGAAATGGCGGCCGACATCGCAGGATACGGTGGGCGCCAACCTCCAGATCGCGCCGACATGGAACACGACCAACATCGGCTCGATCGACTTCACGCCTGCCGGCGCGTTCGAGCGGGGCACGTTCGGCTTCGTGGACTACACGAACAACTATACCGCCGAAGTCGGCGCCGACTGGGAGCATCGTTTCTCGCCGGAGCTTTCGGCCAAGGGCATCGTGCTGGCGACATTCACGGGCGTCGACCAGGATGACATCTTCCACATCTTCACGCCGACCGGCACAGCCGGGCCGAACGGGCTCGCGACGCTGCGCACGATCAATCGCACAACCGAAGGCGGCGAGCGGGTGGGGCGTGGCTTTGTGACGTGGCGGCCCAACACCGCGCACACGATCGACATCGGCATGGAAGGCGCTTTCAACTTCCGCGATGTGACGCTGGATATCTTCAACGACACGGGCGCAGGTCCGGTCGCGCAGCCGCTTCCGGTCTCGGATACGCTGGTTGAGGAAACGCGGGTCGAGCCGTTCATCACCGATGTGTGGAAGATCTCGCCGCAACTGACGCTCGAGAGCGGCTTCGTCTATGAAGCGTCGAAGATCAAGCAGTCGGGCGATGAGGTGAAGGAACGGGAATTCTCGTATCCCAAGCCGCGCATGATCGCGACATGGCAGGCGGGAGAAACAGACCAGCTACGCGGCAGCGTTTCGCGCGAAGTGGCGCAGCTTGACTTTGCGGAGTTTGGCACATCGATCAACGTGGTCGATGAATCGAGCCTGATCGGCAATCCCGATCTGGAGCCGGAGAAAACCTGGAAGGCGCGCGCCGAGTGGGAGCACAAATTCGGCAAGCGCGGCGCCGTGACGGTGGCGGTGTTTTACGATCAGGTTGAGGATGTGCAGGACTTCATCCCGCGCACGATCTGCTCGGTGATCGGACAGACGCCGTGCGATCCGTTGAACCTGCGCACGTATGACGCGCCCGGCAACATTGGCGACGGCACGCGCACGGGCGTTGAGATACGCGGAACGTTTCCGTTGGCGGGGTTCATCGAGAATGCGGAGATACGTTTTTCAGGCCTGTATCAGGAAACGGATGTCACCGATCCTCTGACGGGCGATGCACGCCGGTTCTCGGGCGAGCGCGACTGGACCTACAACGTCTCGTACCGTCAGGAACTGCCGGACTGGAAGTCCGCATGGGGAGGAAGCGCCAAGGGCACGTCTGATAAATTCGAGTACAAATATCTCGAAGAGATCTCGTTCGACCGGCCGGGTAGCAGCGTCGAAGTGTTTCTGGAAACGACACAGATTCCAGGCGTTACCGTGCGGGCCTCGGTGACGAACATCTTCCACGTCGAGGAAACGCGCGTGCGCAGCTTCTTCACCGGCAGCCGCGCTTCGGATTTGCTGCAGCGCACCGAAGAGCGGAAGCAGAAGGGCGGGCCTGACGGCACTCAGTGGGTCGCCGTGCGGGTTTCGGGGACTTTCTAGCGCCAAAATTTCATCTCCGGTCTGGGCGGGCCGCCAAGCTTCGCTTATGAATTGCCTCGGGTTGCGATTAACCGCCGCCTTCGCTTCTTCGTGCCGCGAAGGCAGCGAAGATTTGGGGGGATGGATTGGCGCAGCGAGATCCGGACGACGGGCGGGATTTCAAGCTTCAGCAGAGTATGTGGCTGGCGGACGCGCTCGATCGCTTGCCCGTCGCGATTGCGCTGATTGATCGGCAGGGGCGTTATATCGAGCTGAACGGCGCGCTGAGCAGCCTGTTTGGGTCTGTCATTCCCTCGCGTGATCCCGAGCAGAGGCAGCGCTGGCAGGTCTTTGACGAGAGCGGCGGGCTGGTGGATTCGTCCAACTGGCCGAGCGAGCGCGCGCTGCGGGGCGAGCGGATAATGGGCGGTACTGACAGCGTTTATATGGCGAACACCGATCAGGAGAGGCGCTTGCGGCTGTTCGCAACGCCGTTCGTCGATGCAGGCGGGCGTTCCGCTGGCCTGGTGCTGATACAGGATGTCGACCTCGATATGCACGCTGTAGGGCAGGCATTCGAGACGCTTCAGAAACGTTTCATCGAAACGCTGGTGACGACCATTCGCAAGGCGACTGATGGGGGGAGTGCCGCTGTCGCAGCGCAGCAGATCGCCGACAGGATGGGGTTCACGCGACTGGATTTGCCGCGGCGCGGCGCCAGCCTTTCGCCGCGCGAGGAGGAAGTGCTTCGCCTCTTGGCTTGGGGCAATTCCCGTAAGGAGATTGGCGCGCAGCTAGGCATCGCAGTGAAGACGGTGGAGTTTCATCGCAGCGGCGCGGCCCGAAAGCTGGAGCTTAAGAGCCGCGTTGATGTGGTGCGTTACGCCGTCGATCAGGGATGGATGATGAACGATATCTGACTATTCGGTATCGAACGCTCAGGTTCCCGACGCGGCAACCCCGGGGAAATGACCGGGGTTCGCCACGACGCGTGAGAGGCTTAAGGTCGGATTCGTCTGGAGACGCATTTGGCCCGAGGCGATGGCAAGGCACCAAAGCGACGCGAGCCGACGCGCAAGCGAAAGCCGGCGCCCCTGAAGCTGATCCGCTCGGAGCCAGCGCGCGGCAATGGCATCTGTCT
>JAUYSA010000178.1 GCA_030696545.1 Hyphomonadaceae bacterium | reverse complement strand
CAAGGGCCGCCACGACCCCTGCGTCGGCATTCGCGGCGCGCCCGTCGCGGAGGCGATGGTTGCCGCCGTTCTGGCCGACCACATGCTGCGCCATCGGGGCCAGACGGGCCGCTGATTCAGGCTAAGCCTTGAACTGACGGCGAAAATTCCTTCAGCCTGCGTTCAGCTTGGAAATCCGAAGATCGAACCTGAAGAAGTTCGGTCGGAGGACCATCCCATGCGTATCAAAGCAGCTCTCGTTCTTGCCGCTCTCGCAACCACCGCAGTGGTTACGGCCTTGCCCGCGTCGGCTCAGGGTTACGCACGAACCTGCAACGCCTCGAAGAACGCCAACCAGGTGGGCGGCGCGATCGTCGGCGGTCTGCTTGGCGGCGTGCTGGGCAGCAATGTCGCCGGCAGAGGCCACAAGCATGACGGTACGGCGCTCGGCGCGGTGCTCGGCGGCGTTGTCGGCGCTGGCATCGGCGGCAGCAGCACGAACTGCAGCTACTCCACCGCACCGCAAGGCAACGGCCGTCTGCCCCCGCCTCCGGGCACCTACTCTCCAGATTACGGATACAATGACGGCTACGGCCAAGGACAAGACTACGGATATAACGGCCAATATTCGTCGTATTCTTCCGATCCGGGATATTCGTCCGGGTACGGAGATGATGATCGGTACTACCGGGACAGATCGCCGCAACGCGACCCGGTTTACGCTGGCGGAAACCGCGATTATAGGGATGACGGTTACGCGGGTCAGGACTGCTCAACAGCTGTCCAGACAACGCGTCTGCCGGATGGAACGGTTATCAAACGTCCGGTCGAAGCCTGCCGTGATGCCTACTACGGCGACTGGCGGGTCGGAAATTAGGTTGCTCGCGCTTGCTTTGAGGCACGCGTGAGCGGCCTTCACTGAGCAGGCCCGTCCCCCCAACCCAGGGCCTGACATGGGCGAGCCGCGTTGCGCAAGCGACGCGGCTCGCTTGTTTCTGGGGTGGCGCGATCATCCGTTCCGGGCGTGAAACAGCCGCTCGAGATTGCCATCGCCGCCGGCGATCGGGCTGGGCGTCCACGCCGCGATCGGCCATCCCCTGCCAGACAGCCACTCGGCGAATTCTGCTGCCGACCGCTCAACAGCAGCCTGATCTGACACGATCCCGCCGCGGCCAACATGAGCAGGGCCAACTTCGAACTGCGGTTTGAAGAGCCCAACGAGGTCCGCGTTCTTCGCTGCCAGTTCCAGCGGCCGGGCCAGAAGTTTGGCGAGACCGATAAAGCTGGCGTCGACAACGATCAGGCTCGGCGGCTCTCCCAGCATCGCTTCTGTAAGCTCGCGCGCGTCCGTTGATTCCAGCGACACGACACGCGGATCATCTAGAAGCTTCGAGTGAAGCTGTTCCTTGCCGATATCTACCGCCACGACCCGCCGGGCGCCGCGTGATAGCAAGACATCGGTAAAGCCCCCCGTGGACGCGCCAACATCAAGGCACGCACGGCCAGCTGGATCGACGCCGAACGCCTGCAGGGCGTGCTCAAGCTTCACACCACCACGCGACACCCATGGATGCGCCGGCTCCGCCGCGATCATCGAGCCAGGCGTGACAATCATGCCAGGCTTGGCCGCGACTGCGCCATCCACGAGCACCTTGCCCGCTTCAATGGCCGCACGCGCTTGCGCCCGCGAGGCCATCAGGCCGCGCCGAACCAGCTCCACATCAAGCCGCCTTGGTCCATCCTCATTCATAGGGGCCGTATCTGCCCGCAATCCCGCAGTTTGGAAATGACCCGCCTCGGCCAGCGGAACCGCGTACGCCGCCACGCCGTTAGCAACGCGTTGATATGCATCTGGAGCCCCCCATGCGCGTCGTTGCCGGCCTTGTCCTCGCAGCCCTTGTCGGCGCTTGCGCCACCTCCGAGCAGGAGTTACCGCCGACCATGGCAGCAACTGAGGCAGGTCCGCCGACGGAGGTTTCGATCGTGGGCAATTCCGGCGCGGAAATCGGCAAGGCCACCTTTACGCCAGCGCCGCAGGGCGTGCTCATCCGCGTTCTGGTGCCCGCAGGCGGCCTTTCACCGGGCTGGCACGGCACGCATCTGCACATGGTCGGCGACTGTTCGGACACCGCGAAATTCGAACATGCCGGCGGACACATCCAGAAATCCAGCACGAACCACGGCCTGCTCTACGTTCACGGTCCAGAGAATGGCGACCTGCCGAACATTTCCGCAGCAAGCGATGGCTCGGCTGCCGCTGAGGTCTTCACCAGCCTGGTTACGCTGTCGGAACTGCAGGACGCAGACGGCTCCGCTCTGATCATCCATGCGAAGCCCGACGACCACGTCAGCCAACCGATCGGTAATGCAGGCGATCGTGTGGGCTGCGCCGTAGTCGGCAAGTAGAGGCCTAGCCCCCTTCGCGGAAAGCGGTCTAGAAGCAGCCCAGTAGCTGCTGAAGACACGCCCATGCCCGTCGCCCCCATCGAACGCAATGACCACGCCGAGCCGAATGCGGAAGCATTCATCTTCGGCTTCGATTTCCCGGCGGATGGCGTGATCGAGAAGGTGGACTGGAAGAAGATCAAGCCTACGGCGGCTTGTCCTCCCGCAGGCTGGCGCTGGCTGCATTTCAACCGGCTGGCCGCTGAAACCCGCGAATGGCTCGAGGAATCGAGCGATCTCGACGAAACCGTCATCACCGCCCTGCTGCAATCGGAAACGCGGCCACGTTGCGCCGCTTACGAAGACGGGCTGCTGCTGAACCTGCGCGGCATCAACCACAATCCCGGCGCGGAGCCTGAGGACATGATCTCCGTCCGCATCTGGGCGACGCAGAACATGGTGATCACCATGCGGTCGTACCCGGTGAAGGCCGTGCATGAGGTGCGCGAGGAAGTGGCTTCAGGGATGCTCAAAAATCCCTCGCCTGGCGGGTTGCTGGTCATGATTGCCGAGCGACTGATCGACAAGATCGAGCCTGTTGTCGATCAACTGAAAGACGAGGCGGACGAGTTCGAGGAAACCCTGCTGAGCTCGCGTGAAAAATTGCCCGCAACGGCGCTTGCAGAATTCCGGCGGACGATCCTGTTTTTGCGCCGCTATATCCTGCCGCAGCGCGAAGCCATGGCGCAGCTGCAGCGTGAAGGTCGGCTACTGTTCGATCAGGATCATGCGATGCATTTGCGAGAAACGGGCGACCGCATCACACGCATCGCCGAAGAACTGGATTCGATCCGCGATCGCGCCGCGGTTTTGCAGGACCAGGTAGCCGGGCAACGTCAGGAACAACTGAACACGCGATTGCTGGTGCTGTCGCTGGTGTCCGCGTTCTTCCTGCCGCTTACATTCCTCACAGGACTGCTCGGCATGAACCTCGCCGGCATTCCATTTGCCGAAGAGCAATGGTCGTTCGCAGCGGTGGTCAGCCTGACCATCGTGCTTGGGCTCGGGCTGCTCGCATTTCTGAAATGGCGGCGCTGGATCTAGGTGCGGTCGTCGCCGTCCGTGGCGTTGTCGACCGTGCCTTTGACACCGTCGCCAACCTGCCCAAGCGAATCCTGCAACGGCTGGGTGGTGCGATCGATGCCGGACAGATTCTCATCCATCTCGCGTCCGGCGCTTTCCAGCGACCCGTCGCGCATCCAGTAAAAGCCCATCACGCCGAGAAATACGACGGCGAGAACGACTACGATTGTACCAAGCACGCGCATCGGCAAGTTTCCTTTGGATCAGGTACGGTCATCGCCATCAGTGGCGCGCTCAATCGCGGCGCCAGTCGAATCAACGACTTCGCCAGTGGTGTCGGCAATCTCGCTGCCGGTATTGTGGAGCAGATTGTCCATCGAGGCGCCCGCTTGCTGCAGCGAGCCGTCACGAATCCAGAAGAAGACGATTACGGTGGCAAACGCAAAGACACTGAAAACGGCTATCGACCAAATTACGCGGCGGCTCATGGCGGGTCCCTCGCATGTGTTGCGAGAGGGGAACGCTGGCTTGGTGAATGAGTTCCGTTAACTTGGTTACAGCGAGGAAATCTAGCCCCGCGGCGTAAAGCGCGCGCGCAGATCGTTCTTTATGATCTTGCCGTTCGCGTTACGCGGCAGAGGCTCGCGCTGGATCTGGATTTCCACCGGCACTTTGAACGCCGCGATCTTGCCGGCGACAAAGCGGCGAAGCTCATCCACCGTCGCATCCATCTCGGGCTTCACCTGCACCACGGCGCCGACTTCCTCGCCCAGCACCTTGTGCGGAATGCCGACAATGGCGGCGTCCATGATCGCGGGGTGATCGTAGAGAGCGCTCTCCACCTCGATGCAGTAGATGTTCTCACCACCGCGAATGAGCATGTCCTTCGCGCGGTCCATCATGAAGACGAAGCCGTCTTCATCAATGCGGCCGATGTCACCCGTGACAACCCAGCCGTCGATATACGTCTTGGCCGTGGCCTCGGGCTTGTTCCAGTAGGCCTTGCAGTTGTTGGGACCCTTCACCCAAAGCTCGCCCACCTGATTGGGCCCGAGCGTCTCGCCGTTTGCGCCGACGATCTTGAAATCCATAGCCGGCGCCGCTGCGCCGCACGATTCAGGACGAAGCTCATAGTCCTTGCCGAAGTTCACGCATGAAGCGGCGCAGGTTTCGGTCATGCCCCAGCCGTTGGAGGCAAGGCCATTCGGGAATTTGCGCTTGATCGTCGCCACCAGCTCCGGCGCAGACGGCGCGCCGCCATAGGCCACAAACTGAATCGACGACAGATCGTACTTGTCGCGATCTGGATGCTCCAGCACTTGCCAAGCAATGGCCGGAACACCGCCGATTGTGGTGACTTTCTCGCGCTGGATAATCTCCAGCGCCTCGGCCGGGTCCCATTTGTACATCGTCACGATCTTGTCGGCGTTGATGATCGCCGGAACGAGATTGGAGAACGCCCCCGTGGCGTGGAAAAAGGGAATGGCCAGCAACGGAATGCGCGGCGGATCAACCTTGGGATCGCGCGGCGGCACGGGCAGCCCTTGCCTAACGAAGTGCCGCGCCTGGCAGGCCATGCCGTTGAACACGTTTGAGGCGATGCCGCGATGGGTCGCCAGCGCACCCTTCGGCTTTCCGGTCGTGCCGGAGGTGTACATTATGGTGGCGTCGTCATCCGGTCCGACATCGGCGTCCGGCATCGGCGTATCCGGAAGCGAAGCCCACGACTTGGCCGGGCCGATCAGTTTTTCCAGCGACACGATGCGCGGATCAGCCTCATCCTCGCCGCTGCGGGCGACTATGATATGCTTGAGCTGTGCGAGCCTCGGCGGATGCTCGCGGATGCGCTCCAGCTTTTCGGCGTCGACAATGGCGACCTTCGCGCCGGAATCCGACAGCCCGTACTCAAGCTCCTCGCCCGTCCACCACGAATTGAGCGGGGTTGCGATCGCGCCGATCGCAAGCGCAGCGAAGAAACCAACCGGCCATTGCGGATAATTGCGCATGACGATGGCGACGCGATCGCCCTTCTTCACGCCGAATTCCTCGCGCAGCTTGGTGGCGAGTTTCGCGACGGCTTTGTAGTGGGCGGCGAAGGTGACGCGCTCGTCCTCGAACACGAGGAATTCGCGCTGGTCCCAGTTCTTGGAGTTCAGCAGGCAATCGCGCAGGGTAAGCGGCGCGTTCCTGTAGGTGCGCAGCTTCACGCCATTGATGACCTTCTCCTCCAGCTCGAAGCGCGCGCCGGGCGCGGTCATCAGCGCATTGCACTGCGCGATCGACATCACCGGAAAGGCGGCGCCAGCGGCCATGGCTTGCTCCCTGAGTTCATAGTCTTCTGCCTTTGAAATCGCACAAGGCTGCGGGGCGGGCTAGAGCATCTGCCGCGGGAAAACACTGGCGGCCTGCCTGTCGTTGGGACACAAAGGCAGCCGCAGACACGCCGCAGCGCGGCATAGGTGGAGACGGAATGTCAGGGTTCGAGATCGTTGACGCGAAGGAGGCTCATCTCCCCGGCGTGGTGGCTATTTTCAACCACGCCGTGCGCGAGACATTCTCGATCTGGTCGGAAACCGAGACGACGCTGGAGCTACGCAAAGCCTGGCTGGCGGCGCGCACCGGTTCCGGGTTTCCTGTGATTGTCGCGGTGGATCCGGCTCAGCCGAACGACGTGCTGGGCTATGGCAGTTTCGGAGTGTTCAGGGATTTTCCGGGTTATGTGAAAACCGTCGAACACTCCGTTTATGTCGCCCCCACTGCGCAAAGGCGCGGCATCGGGCGGGCGATACTGTCGGAGCTGGTCGTGCAGGCGCAGGCGAAGAGCCTCGCCGCAATGGTGGGCGGGATCGACAGCACGAACGCAGGCTCGATCGCCCTGCACGAACAGGCGGGCTTCGAGATTCAGGGCAATCTCAAAGGCGTCGGGCGCAAGTTCGGCAAGACTCTCGATCTCGTCTTCATGGTCAAGGCGCTTTAGGCGATCAGACCAGAAAGCCGGTCAGCCAAAGCGTGACCGGGATAGTGATGAGGCTCAGCAGCGTGGTCAGCGTGATGATGTTCGCCATCAGCTTGGCGTCGCCGCCTAGCTGGCGCGCGAGGATATAGGCCGAAGTCGCCACCGGCGCCGTGACGCATACAATGGCGATCTGGAAAGCCATGTGCGACAACCCGATCGCATAGCACAGCCCTGCCGCCACACCCGGCATCACAACCAGCCGTAGCAGAACGCCGGCGGCCAGCGGCCATTTCGCCGACCGCATGGAAGAGAAATCGAGCGCCGCGCCGACGCAGATCAGCCCCAGTGAAACAGTCGCATCGCCCAGCAAGGTCAGCGTATCCGCGACCGGCTTGCTGACCCGCACGCCCAGCGACACCAGAATGATCGCCAACACCGTCGACAGGATCAGCGGATTGGTGGCGACCGAGCGAAGGACACGCAGGAACGGCGCCGGTTTCTCGCTGGCATAGCGGCTCAACACCAGCACGCTCATCACATTGTTGATCGGCACCAGCACCGCAAATCCTATTGCAGCGACGCCGACGCCAACATCGCCATACAGTCCAGCGGCCACGCCCAGCGCGACATAGCCATTCCAGCGTATCCCCGCCTGAAAAACGCTCGAAAACTGGGCGCCATCCTTCGCCAGCAACGGCCGCGCCAGCAGCATAAGCGCCGCCATCGTCACAACCGTGCCCGCCAATGCGAGGCCAAGCCACAACGCTTCCTCACTAGCGAACGAACCGTTGACGATGCTCATGAACATCAGCGGCGGGAACAGCACGAAATAGGTCAACCGCTCAAGCGATGACCATCCATCCAGCGTCAGCACATTGAACCGCCGGAGAAGCGCGCCGAGAGCAATGAGCGAAAATACGGGGACTAGCGAAAGAACAACGTCGAACATCCGCTTGTTCTGGCAGAGTCTGGCGTCGCAAGCGAGATGGCGCCGCGCGCCTCACGACTTCCCCTCGCGTCTTCGCGTGCTACGGTCTGCACTGCACGCACCAGGAGAGCCATGCCAGACGCAAATCAACCGCAGCCCAGCGAGATCGCGGGATCGGCCGGACGAGCCGCGCGGATCGGCCTGTGGCTGGGGCCAGTGCTGGCGATTGTTTCGCTTCTGATTCCGATGAGCGGACTGGCGTGGGAAGCAAGGCTGGTGCTGGCCATGCTGCTCCTGATGGCGACCTGGTGGATCACCGAGGCCCTGCCGCTGGCGGCGACTGCGCTCGTGCCGATCATCGCTGTTCCGCTGATGGGGATTGATGTCGGCACAGACGCCCGCGGCCGCCTGACCTGCGCCACGGAAGGTCTATGCCGCGACGCCCTGGCCGATCCGCTTACCAACGAACGGCTGCTGAATCTTGGAGACCTCGGAACGCATTATGCGAATCCGATCGTGCTTCTCTATATCGGCGGCTTCCTGATCGGCATCGCCATCGAGCGGTGGGGCCTCTCGACCCGTATCGCTTATGGGCTGGTGGCGCGCGGCGGAGCCAATCCGAAGCATATGCTGGCCGGGTTCCTGCTGGCGGCTGGCTTCATATCGATGTGGATCTCCAATACCTCGACCTCGCTCATCCTTACTCCGCTCGCCCTGTCGGTTGCGGCGGGAAGCGCCGTGAACGGCCGCGAGGATCCCAAATTCGCAGCCGCGCTCGTGCTTGCGATCGCCTACGCCGCCACCATTGGCGGGCTCGCGACGCCGATCGGCACGCCACCCAACGGCATCGCGCTGACGCAGCTGCGCGCGCAAGGCATAGACGTGTCCTTCGGCCAGTGGATGGCTGTCGGCCTGCCTGCTGTCATCGTGCTGCTTCCGATGGCCTGGCTGACCCTGTCGCGCGGGCTGAAGATCGACCCGGCAGGCGCGCGCGGCGCGCAGGAGCGTGTACGGCAGGAACTCGGAAAGCTGGGACCACTCTCCACCCCCGAGGGCCGCACGGCGGTGATCTTCTTCCTGATCGCAGGGCTCTGGATGATCTCCACGCTGATCGCGGACTGGATCGGCACAGCGCTACTCGGCGGCGCTCGCATCGATAGCGGTCATGTCGACACCATGATCGCCACGCTGGGCGCCATCCTTCTGTTCATTGTGCCAGCCGGAGGCGGGGCCAAACGCGCCATCCTGATCTGGGATGACGCCCAGAAAATCCCGTGGGGCATCCTGCTGCTGTTCGGCGGCGGCCTCGCGCTGGCTGCGGCGGCTGAGCTGTCGGGCCTGTCGCGCTATCTGGCCGAAAGCCTGCGGGGGGTGGCTGACCTTCACCCCGTAATCGTGATCCTGATGGTGGGGCTGCTAGTGATCATCATCACCGAGTTTGCTTCCAATATCGCGACGATCTCGCTGATGGGGCCTGTGCTGATCTCGCTCGGCCAGGGCAGCGACACACTTGGCGCAGCAGCCTTCATCGTGCCCGCCGCCATGGCCGCATCGATGGGCTTTGCAATGCCGGTAGGGTCGGCGTCGAACGCCATCGCCTACGGCACCGGCAAGGTGAAGCAGGCAGACATGATCAGGCGGGGGCTGGTGATGAACCTGTGCGCGCTCGTGGTGCTGACAATCATCGGCCTCACGCTCGCGCCGTTGGTTCTTGGAGGCGCATGATGCGGCTTGCAGGTTTCGCTGTTCTTATGGCGCTTGGCGCGTGTTCGTGGGGTAGCTCTGATCTCGACATGGGCCACCCGCCGCTTGCGCCGGCCTATCTGAAAGACATGCCGGGCGAAATGCGCAACGGCCTCGCCGTGAATTACACGCAGGCGGATGTGGGCGTGATCAACGTGCCCAATCTGCTGGTGTCGTCCAATGGCAAGCGCATCGAAACGGCGGATGACTGGCTCGGTACGCGCCGTCCGGAGATCCGGCAACTGCTGATCGACAATCAGTATGGCGTGTCCCCCTCGGTCGCCTCCACGCGGAAGCCTACGATCAAGCACGATTATTCCGAACATGGCGTCCTTGCGCTCAACGGCACGGCGATGCGTTCACAATCCACGGTGATCGCTTCCACGGCTGGCGGCTCACACGCGATCGATGTTCTGCTCTACACGCCGGCGCGGGCGACTAGCCCTTCGCCCCTCGTACTGATGGTGAATTTCAGCCCCAATATCGTGATGGTGGACGACACCGGAATCAAGGAGACCGACGGCTGGGAGAATGGCAAACGCATCCCCGGACGGCAGGCGCGCGTGATCGCGAAGCCGGATGTCGCGGCCTATCTCGCGCGCGGCTACGGCGTGGCGCTGGTTCACTACGCGCAGATCGAGCCCGACTTTGACGGCGGCTCCGCGCTTGGCCTGCGGAAAATCTACGGCGCGGTCAATGAAGCTGGCCGCAAGGCTGATGAGGCCGGAGCCATTGCAACATGGGCGGAGGGCCTGTCCCTCGTTCGGGAACAGCTTGCGCTTGATCCATCGATTGATGGGCGGCGCATCGCGCTCTACGGCGTCTCGCGTCTCGGTAAGACGGCGCTGTGGGCAGGCGCGAACGATCCGCGCTTCGCGGCCGTTGTTGCGATCAGCTCTGGCGAAGGCGGCGCTGCGCTGAGCCGGCGCAACTATGGCGAGACGATCGGCCATGTCGCAGCGGCTTTCCCGTACTGGTTCTCGCCGAAATGGAACAGCTTCGCGCCTAGTCCTTCGTCCTCTCCGGTTGATGCGCACATCGTGCTGGCGATGCTGGCGCCGCGGCCAGTGATGGTGATCGTCGGCGAGACTGATGCGTGGTCTGATCCTTATGGAGAGTTCGTCGCGGCCCGGCTGGCAACACCGGTCTATCGCCTGTTCGGCAAGGTCGGGGTCGACGGCATTCCGCCGCTGGATGTGGCGACGCGCCACGACCTTGTTTTCATGATGCACAGCGCCGGACACGGTCCCGCGCCTCAGGACACCCCTGCAATACTGGCGTTTCTCGACCGGAATCTGCAGGCTGAAGGCAGTTAAGAGCCGTTAACCAAATCTGGGGCAGCCTCCGCGATGGAGGATTCTGCCGGTAATGCAGGCCTATGATCTCATCGTGATCGGCTCCGGCCCCGCCGGAAGGCGCGCGGCCGTGCAGGCGGCGAAGCTGAAGAAATCCGTGCTTGTGGTCGAGAAGGGCCGGCGCGTTGGCGGCGTGTGCGTACATACGGGAACAATCCCGTCGAAGACGATGCGCGAGACGGTGCTTAATCTTTCCGGCTGGCGCGAGCGCGGATTCTATGGCCGGGGGCATCGGAACAAGCAGTCGATCACGGCGGAGGATCTGCGGCGGCGGCTGGCGATCACGCTGGACCATGAGGTTGAAATTCTCGAGCACCAGTTCGCGCGCAACAATGTGAACTGGGTGCGTGGCGAGGCGCGGTTCATCGATCCACTGCATATCGAGATTGCGACCGAGACGGGATTGCAGCGCTTCACGGCCGGGCGCTTCATCATCGCGGTCGGCACAGAGCCCTACCGGCCATCGTTCATTCCGTTCGATGGCGAGGCGATCCTCGATCCGGACGAAATCCTCGACCTGAAGCGCCTGCCCCGCTCGCTATCGGTCATCGGCGCGGGCGTGATCGGGATCGAGTATGCGACGATCTTTTCCGCGCTCGACGTAAAGGTAACGGTCATCGAGCCAGGCGACAGCCTGCTGCCCTTTATCGACCGCGAGCTTGTGGATGAGTTCATCCACGAGATGCGCGATCGCGGGATGAGCCTGCGCTTCCAGAGCAAGGTGAAGCGCGTGACGAAACCCGCGCCGGATGCGTGCCTGATCGAGCTGGAGGACTCCCGCCAGATCTGGAGCGAGATGGTATTGTTCGCCGCTGGCCGCAAGGGCGCGACGGAGTCGCTGGAGCTGGAGAATTGCGGGCTCACCACCGACGACCGCGGCAAGATCGATGTTGATCGCGCGACCTTCCGCACAAAGCTGCCGCACATCTTTGCGGTTGGCGACGTGATCGGATTTCCCAGCCTCGCGTCGACCTCGATGGAGCAAGGCCGGATCGCGGCCTGCAACGCTTTCGATGCGCCGGCCCAGGCGCCGCCGGAATTCTTTCCGTATGGCATCTACTCCGTGCCGGAAATGTCGACGATCGGCATGACCGAGGAGCAGGTTCGGCAGAAGCAGATACCCTATGAGTGCGGCATTGCCCGCTTCAGGGAAACGGCGCGGGGCCAGATCATGGGGCTCAATGCGGGCTTCATGAAGATGATCTTCGCGCAGGAAACACGGCGACTGCTTGGCTGTCATATCGTTGGCGAGGGCGCGACGGAGCTGATCCATATCGGACAGGCCGTGCTGAACCTTGGCGGCACGCTCGACTATTTTGTCGAGAACACCTTCAACTATCCAACGCTCGCCGAGGCTTACAAGATTGCAGCACTCGACGCCTGGAACCGGATGCCGCGCAAGCAGCCGAGCGCCGCCGCGTTCGATGAAGCTACGGCTGCGCTGGAGCGGTTTGCGAAGGCGGCGCGCGGCGCGTAGAGAACCAGATGATCCAGATCAGGATCGGCTGCATGAGCAAGCGTACCCACAGCACGATCGGGCCAAGCGCCTGATATCTTTCCCCGTCGATCAGCATCTGGATGTGGACGGGTGTGACGCAGATCGAGAGAGCGATCAGGCAGAGCCCGGCGATGCGGCGCAGCGGCTTGTAGAGCAGCGCGAGCGCGCCGGCTATTTCGCAGACGCCGGTGAAATAGACCATCTCGAGCGGGAACGGCACGTAGGGCGGCACCACCGAGACGAAGGTTTTCGTCAGGATGAAATGACCGATGCCGCCGAGGAAAAACCAGACGAAAACGAGTGCGCGGCCTGAGATGCGCCAGTAGTTGGGGCGTGGCGCTATGGCTTCGCTCATGCCGCGCCGACGTGCTTGCGTTCGAGCACTTCGACTTCTTCCTTCGACCCCAGCATGACCGAGACGCGCTGGTGCAGGCCGGTTGGCTGGATGTCGAGGATCTGCTCGCGGCCGTCGAACGACTTGCCGCCAGCCTGCTCGACGAGGAGCGACATCGGGTTGGCTTCGTACATCAGGCGGAGCTTGCCGGGCTTGCCGGGTTCGCGCTTGTCCCATGGATACATGAAGACGCCGCCGCGCGTGATGACGCGGTGAACATCGGCGACCATCGAGGCGATCCAGCGCATGTTGAAATTTTTGGCCCGCGGGCCGGCATCGCCTGCGAGGCATTCGTCGATATAGGCGCGCACGGGGTCGGCCCAGTGGCGCATGTTTGACATGTTGATGGCGAACTCTTTTGTCTTTTCCGGGATGCGAAGGTTCGCGCCGGTCTGCACAAACTGGCCGGTGGGCGGGTCCATGGTGAAGGCAGCGACGCCGGAGCCGAGCGTGAGAACGAGGGTGGTCTGTGGGCCATAGACGCAGTAGCCGGCGGCGGACTGGTTGCGGCCAGCCTGGAGGAAGGGGGCTGCGCCCTCGCCCGCTATTGCTGGCAATATCGAGAAGATGGTTCCGATCGAGACGTTGACGTCTATGTTGGACGAGCCGTCGAGGGGATCGAACAGCAGGAGATAAGGCGCGCCGGGCGTGATGGTGCGGGCGTCGTCTTCTTCTTCAGATGCGGCGGCGGCGACGACGCCGGAAGCCTTGGCCATCGCCATCAGTTCATCGTTGGCGAGCACGTCGAGCTGTTTCTGTTCTTCGCCCTGTACGTTGCCGGTTCCGGCCGAGCCGAGAACGTCGGCCAGTGCGCCGCGCGAGACGAGATAGGAAACAGTGCGGCACGAATCCGAGATCGCTTCGATGAGCGTGGCGAGTTCTCGCGGGGCGGGATTTCCGTCCCCTTTCGGGTCCGCCAGGAATTCGCGAAGCGTGCGCGCGGTCATGGGCTTGTCCTGTTTCGATTCTGGATGCGCGTTGGGTAGCGCGATTGAAGGGGAATGCACAGGGCGGGCCTGGGGTTGGGGGCTTTGTTGCTGGTTCTCGCTCTCTCCACCGCGTCCCCCGCGAAGGCGGGGGTCCAGTCTTGCGGCTTCGCGCACGCTCTTGCTTAGAAGAACTGGATCCCCGCCTTCGCGGGGAAGGCGGACCTTAAGGTCCGCTTCCAGACGCAATCTCTCATTCGCACGGACGTAATCGTCCTGCGGGATGCTGCAGTCTCGTCCCTCCAACGAGGGAGCGGGGCGCGTGGTGTAGCGCCGTGGGTTAGTCCAGTGCCAGCTTGCGCTGGCGATGCGCGTCAACACGCGCCCCGGATCGGTCGTTCCTTCCCGGTATGGCAGTGCCGGAGTTGACCTCGACATCCAGCAGGGGAAGCCCGCTGGCGCCTTAGCTCCATAGCCAGTGACCGGTGCAACGTGTTC
>JAUYSA010000119.1 GCA_030696545.1 Hyphomonadaceae bacterium | reverse complement strand
GCATCGCTGCCGCCGACCCGGTCGACATAGTTGCGCACCAGTTCTTCGCCGACCGAGTAGTTGATCACGTAGGAGCGATAGTCCCGGTCAAACGCCAGCGACTGTTCGGCTACGTCGCGCGGGGCGAGCTTGTATCTCTCGATCAGCGTTATCGCCTGCTCGCGCGTAATCTCGCCATCAAGATGCATCTGCGAGATCTTCAGCAAGGCGCCATCCAGCTCAGCCGTGGCGGTGCGCATCCTGTCGAAAGCCACAGCTGTATCGGGATCGAGGCCGGCGAGCGGATAGAGAATTTCGGCCTCGAATTTCACCTGCTCATCGCCCGGGAACGCCAGCTCAACACCAAACTCCGCGCCGCCTTCGTTGAGAGGCGAGGCAGGCGCGTACAATGGCGCAACTGAAAACTCGGCCCATCCCTTCGTGCGGAAATTCCGCTCATTGTAGATGCCCTGGACATGGTGGCCGGGATAGCCCTCGTGACACGCAAGGACCAACGCGTTGCCGATCGACATCGGCATGTCGGTGTTCACTTCGATCTTCGAGTGGTTCTCGCCCTGATAATAATTGTAGGCGCCCCAGCTTTTCCCCTTCACCAGCTCCATCCCGAAGCTCTCGTTTGGCGGAAGGTCGATGCGCGCGCGGGTTCGCTTGCGGCACTCTGCGATCGCCGCCTCCATCACGGACCGCACGCGATCTTCCGGCACAGCATAACGCGACCGGAACGCCTCTACGCGCGCGGCCAGCGGCCCCTCGCCGGGCGCCAGTGCTTCTATTCTTTGCAACGCATCATCATAGGCCGACAGCGGCTTGAGCTGAGGACGCAGTGCGAACAGCTTCTCGGCTTCATCGGCAAACGGCACCCGCTTTCCATCGATCATGTCGAGCCGGAATCGGGCGCTCGATATGTTCGCGAGCAACACTTTCGCACGCTGGACTGTCTCGATGTCGTTCGCCGAAAACTGCCGCAACACGCCCTGCAAGCGATCGGCTTCGGCTTTCAGCTCACCACGCTCGCGGGGGCTCCTGCGCGCAGCTTCGCGCCACTCGTCGGGGCCGAAATAGGCATCGACATAGCCGCTTTCGTGCGCGTCGATTTCCAGAACGAGGGCGACGTATCTGCGGGCGATATCATCAATGGGCAAATCGGGCCCTCCGCCCACACTCGCGCATGCCGCTAGGCTGACCGCCACGACCGACGCCAGCCATTGCTTCACCCGCCGGACCTCCGCCCCTTGGCGACTTCGCCGAACGTTGTCTTCTTGACGGCGCGGCCGACGCCCACCGCAGCGGAGCGCGCCGGTTGCCGCTGGCGCGGTTCGGAAGATTGCGCGGAGGCCTTGGCTTTCTTCGCATCTTCCTCGCCAAACAGTTCGGCCAGCTTGTCTGTCATCGCGCCGCCAAGCTGTTCGGCGTCGATGATCGTGACCGCGCGGCGATACCAGCGGGTGACATCGTGACCGATGCCAATCGCGATGAGCTCCACAGGCGAAGCCGGGCCTTCGATGTGCGCGATCACTTCGCGCAGGTGTTTTTCCAGTGGGTTGCCGACGTTGACCGACAGCGTCGAGTCATCGACCGGCGCGCCGTCTGAAATCACCATCAGGATTTTACGTTGCTCAGCGCGGCCCATCAGGCGGTCATGCGCCCAGAGCAGCGCCTCGCCGTCGATGTTTTCCTTGAGCAGCCCCTCACGCATCATGAGGCCGAGATTGCGGCGTACGCGGCGCCATGGCGCGTCGGCGGCCTTGTAGATGATGTGACGCAGATCGTTGAGTCGGCCCGGCGTGGCAGGCTTGCCAGCCTTAATCCAGTCCTCGCGGGACAATCCGCCCTTCCAGGCCTGCGTCGTGAAGCCGAGAATCTCGACCTTGACGCCGCAACGCTCCAGCGTGCGTGCAAGGATATCCGCGCACAGTGCGGCGACCATGATGGGACGCCCGCGCATGGAGCCGGAATTGTCGAGCAGCAGCGTCACCACCGTGTCGCGGAACTTGCTCTCGTCCTCCATCTTAAACGACAGCGGCGCAGTGGGGTCGACGATCACACGGGTTAGCCGCGCGGTGTCCAGCACGCCCTCTTCGAGATCGAACATCCATGAACGGTTCTGCTGCGCCATCAGGCGGCGCTGAAGACGGTTGGCCAGGCGCGACACGGCGCCCTGCAATCCCTGAAGCTGTGCATCGAGATAGGCGCGCAGGCGCGTAAGTTCCTCGGGATCGCAGAGGGTTTCAGCGGTGGCGATCTCGTCATGGACGGTCGTGAACGCCTTGTACTCGGACCGGAACGCATCGCTGTCGCGATAGTTGGGGCGGATCGGCGTTGCGGGCTCGTCCTCGTCACCCTCGCTTGCCTCCATCTCGGTGTCGGCATCGAGCGAGGATGTGGCTTCGATCTCCTCACCGGGCTCGCCCTCGCCGCCTTCACCAGATTCCTGGTCCTGGGCTTCACCCTCGCCTTCACCTTCGCCCTCACCTTCTTCGGGGGCTTCGGTCTTGGCTTCGGCTTCCTCGTCTTTCTCGCCTTCAGTATCGTCGTCATCGGTCTTGTTGGCGGACTCATCGGCCATACCAAGATCGCGCAGCAAGTCACGCATCACCGACGAGAAAGCCGTCTGGTCGTGCATGTTCGCCTGTGCTCGCGCCAACGGAGCGCCGGCCTTTTCAGCCAGCTCGGCGCGCCACACCGCCGCGACCTGCTCGGCAGCGGGCGGCAACTTCCGGCCGGTGAGCACTTCGCGAAGCACGAATTCCAGCGCGTCATCCATCGGCGCACGGGTCTTGTCGGTGACGCGTGAATAGCCTGCCCGCTCGCAACGCTGCTGCAGGACGGCATCCAGATTTTCCGCAACGCCATCCATCGCTGCCGAGCCGATCGACTCGATGCGTGCGCGTTCGGCCGCCTCGAACAGGCGGCGGGCATCGTCACGCTGCGGCATCGCTTTCGCGTGCTTGCGTGCGTCATGGTGGGCAACCCGCAACGCGAGCGAGTCAGCCTGCCCCCGCGCACGGGCAGCGGCGGCGGGAGTCAGATCCTTGGGGGGCGACGTCAGCGTGATCTGACCGTCCTGCACGCGGCCGCCATCGACCGAGAACTCCACGGTCAGCTCGTCCTGCCCTGCAATCGCGCGCGTGGCGGCGGACAAGGCGGACTTGAATATGTCAGCGCGGTCGGTGGTCTTGGTCATGAGGTCCCTTCCCCCATCGTTTAGAACGCGACTACCGCGCTGGGAAGGGCCACGGCGTGGGGATTTGCCTTGGATTACAGCATGTTTCGTAGGCGCCCGCGCCTTTCGCGGAACGGCGGAACCACCCGTGCGTTTCAAATCCGAAGCAAGTGGAGATATCATATGACTGGTTTGAAAACGGCCCTCGTGGCGATGATTGCGGCAGCATCTCTCGGTGCTTGCGGCACCCTGACCGGCGCGGCTGTTGGCGGCGCGGCTGGCGCGGCTATCGGCAACAACACCGGTAACGGCGATGCGGAAAGCGGCGCTGCGATCGGCGCGGCTGCTGGCGCCATCGCCGGCACGGTTGCCGACCACAACTAGGTTTCAGTCGACGAGCGTTCGCCGTTCCGAGGCGCCATGGCTGAGGCCCGGCGGATGCTCTTCAAGTCGCGGTGGATAGAATTGGCAGCCCAAAGGCCGCCGCTATCCGCCGCGCAGCTGTTTCTGGGTCGTCGATTTCTGAATCGATCATAAGATCCGCAGGCGGCCCTGCAGGCCGCTGCCTGCAGCGCGGGACGCAATTCGCGTAGCATGTCCAGCGATACACGTTTTTATACTTCTTGCTGTTTTCGCTTTTATGCGTTTTCACGGCTCGTCCTTGTTACATCAGATCACGAGGCGGACAAACGTGACCTCGCCGCGGGTTTGCCACCACCTCAACGACGCGATCAGCAAAGGGACGCGGGACTGTGGGCTCACGATCGAAGGTGAAGATAATCGAGTTGCCCCAACGACGGCCGTCTCGAAGCTAGCCATCCACATTGACTAACGCAGTCGGATGAATTTGGGATCGCCAATGTCGCATCGCTTCGCGCATCAGCCCATTGCGGCAGCCTAAGCGGCGGGGCAGGATCGGCGGATGTAAGTCGGGGGACGTATGAGACGGATGATTGTGGCGGCGGCATTTGTTGCATGTGGATGCGGCAACGGAGAGCCCCCGCAGGTACGTGAAGCAGTCAAGAATGAGCTGCTGGACCCATTCTCGGCCGAATTCCGGAATGTGCGACAGCGCTTAGGAAACTGGTGCGGCGAGGTGAATGCAAAGAACCGAATGGGCGGCTATGTAGGATGGTCGCTATTCGGCGCGGTCGAGGTCAACGGCAAATGGTCAGCATACATCGTCAAAGCGCGCGAGGGCGGTGGAGCGGATGATCAATCGTCGCGCATCGGTATGATTCTCTGCGGTCTGAACCCCAACACAGGATTGCCTATTACGAGCGACGAGTACGAGGCTGCCACCGCGGCCAGTGCAGGAAAAAAATAGCCCCTACCTTCTTGAATTTGAGTTTCACGAAGACTTCCCGAACAGCTCCAGCGTGCGATCAAACGCCAGCTTGTCGGACGCAGCATCGTAGTCGGCCGACTCCTTGCGCGCGAAGCCGTGGCCTGCGTCGTAGATATGGACCGGGATATCCGGATGCGCCTGCTGGATCTTGTCGACTGCGCCTACCAGCGGGATGTGCGCGTCCTTCGCGCCAAAGTGGCAGATGGTCGGACATTTCGGCGTGAGGCCGACCATCTGGGGAATGTTGCCGCCATAGTAGCAGGACGCCGCCGCAAGGCCTTCAATGCGCGATGCCGCAAGCCAGCTCATCGTGCCGCCATAGCAGTAGCCGGTGATGCAGACCTTTCCTGACGCCGACAGCCTATCGAACACGCCGCCGATATCACTCATGGCGTTGTCCGGGCCGTTGCCAATGGCGAGGTCACGGCCACGGGCCATGCCTGCCGCCACATCCTGTGGCTGCACGATAAAGCCAGGCTCTGCCCTGTCGTACATGGAGGGAGCGATCGCTTCATAACCGGCAGCGCCGAAACGCTCGGCCATTTCCATGATATGATCACTCAGGCCGAAGATTTCCTGGATGACGATAACACCGCCTTTGCGCTGCGCCTGCGGCTGGACATGCCAGGCGTCGAACGCGAAGCCATCGCGGCTCGTCACGCGGATCATGCTGCCGCTCATTGTGCTCTCCGGGTTTGGCGCTTGCGGATCAACATAGGAGCGAAAATCCCGGCGGGAAACCATAGCTCCACGCGCCGGCGGGATCAGACGCGCATGATGAAGCTGATGCCTGCCGCGAGAATGCCGGTCAGCAGCATCAGCATTCCGAACACCATCAGGCAGCCGGCCCCAAGCTCGCTATTGTAGTTAGACTTGCGAAACCGGAAAACGATGAACCCGCCGAGCACGGCCATCAGGGCGCCAGCCAGCAACAGTTTCCAGTCCATGGCTCGCCCCCCGGGGTTCCGCAATCACCCTCAGGCGGGATAGGGCTATTTCAGTTCCTTGACCAGCACGCGCATGGCGCGGCTGCGGCCGGGGCGCAGGGCGCCGGAAAAGGTCTTGCCGCCAATATCGACAAAGCCCCAGCGCTCGTAGGCCGCCCTCGCCCACTCGGCGTGCTCCATCACGTCGAGCCAGACATACGAACAGCCTTCAGACTTGGCCTGAGCTTCCGCCGCATCGAGCAGCTTCTTGCCGATGCCGCCCCGCCGTGCGCCGGGCAGAAGATAGATGCGCGGGATCTCCGCGCCATCGGGCCGCTGATTGATCGGCTCAAGCGAGCCAACGAACATGCTCAGGAAACCAACCCCGGCGCTGTCCTGACGCGCGATCCACACCCGGGCGTCTGCACGCTCAAGCGTCGCCGCCATCGCTTCGGGGCCGAACGTCCGCACCTGATGGAAGAAGCCGACCGCGTCGTCCCAGTCGTCGTGATAGGCGGCGGCGTAAGCCGCAGGCCCGATGATGCCGAGATCAGGTGCGTCGGCTGTAGTTGCGCGTGAGATAACAAGATCCATGCGATTACTCTTCCGAGTCTGGCGGCGGGAGGCAACCGCAAGCAGGGCAAATCATTCGTCGATCACGCGGCTGCCGCCGTGTGGATCAAGCCACCTTCACCATCGCCGCGCTTTCGGGCAGCTCTTTCGCGAAGGCGCGCTGGTAGAACTCGGCGACCGCAGGCCGCTCGAGCTCGTCGCACTTGTTCACGAAGGTCATGCGGAAGGCGAGACCGATATCGCCGAAGATCAGCGTGTTCTCGCCCCAGGTGATGACGGTACGCGGGCTCATCACGGTCGAGATGTCGCCGGCGATGAAAGCGTTGCGGGTCATGTCGGCGACACGCACCATTTTCGAAACGGTGGCCTTGTCGAGGTCCGGCACCTTGGCGGCGACGATTTCGACTTCGGCATCGTGCTCGAGATAGTTGAGCGTGGTGACGATGCTCCAGCGGTCGAGCTGGCCCTGGTGGAGCTGTTGCGTGCCGTGATAGAGGCCGGTCGTGTCGCCAAGGCCAACCGTGTTGGTGGTGGCGAAAAGACGGAAGTTCGGGTGCGGCTTCATCACGCGGTTCTGGTCGAGCAGCGTGAGCTGGCCCGAGGCTTCGAGGATGCGCTGGATGACGAACATCACGTCCGGCCGGCCGGCGTCGTATTCGTCGAACACGAGAGCGATCGGACGTTGCAGCGCCCAGGGCAGGATGCCTTCACGGAATTCGGTGATCTGCTTGCCGTCCTTCAGCACGATAGCGTCCTTGCCGACGAGATCGATACGCGAGACGTGGCTGTCGAGGTTGATGCGGATCAGCGGCCAGTTGAGGCGCGCGGCCACCTGCTCGATGTGGGTCGACTTGCCGGTGCCGTGATAGCCCTGGATCATCACGCGGCGATTGTATTTGAACCCCGCGAGGATCGCCCGCGTGGTCTGCCCGTCAAAGCGGTAGGCGGGATCGAAGTCAGGCACATAGCTCGACTTCTCGGCGAAGGCGGGAACCTTCCAGTCGAGGTCGATGCCAAAGGTCTTTCTCGCGTCGAGCTCTTTCGTTGGCACGAGCGAGATCAGGGCGTCAGAAGCGTCAGTCACGGCCATGGGAGGAGTTCTCTACTGTCCTGCACCGCATATAGGCGAGCCGGGCGACACATTGCAACGCAGCAGGTTTCACCCGATGTTACCCCTGCCCCCTAAACACCATGCTATCGGGCTTTTTCGCCGATCGAATAGATGAGATGAATAGATCAGCGGCTGGGGGCAGATTCAATGGAAGACGATTCTGAAATCGATTTTACGGGATTACACGATGTGCTGGGCATGGCCGCAAAAGCTGGCCTCGAGAACATTGCGCTTAGAACAGTAGTCGTGCGCCTCCTAGGGGAAATCGCTGTGCTAAACGCGAACCCGCCGGAAAAAATGCGTGAAATGACGGCCGCACTGCGCAAAAGCGCTAACGAAATGGAGAACCATTTTCTTCGCAGCAGCGCAGCCTCGTTAGGCGCAAAAGCGGCTCAGTACGAAGGTGCTATCCTCGACGTAGTTGAAGACGTCTGCTCGAATGCTGAGGCTTCTTTGAAGCCTTCTGGCAACTAAGCTTGGGCGCAGCCTGAAGGACCTGACACATGGCTAGAGTTCTCGGAATCGGTGGCATTTTCTTCAAATCCAAGGACCCCGCCGCTCTTACCCAATGGTACAAGGACGTGATCGGCTTGGAAGTCCATGAATGGGGCGGCGTTTTCCTGACGCCTGAAGCCATGGCCGCCCATCCGGGTGCGGGCACGGTCTTCGCGCCCTTCAAGCAGGACACCACCTATTTCCAGCCCTCGACCAAGGACTTCATGATCAACTTCGCGGTCGATGATCTCGACGCCATCCTCGCGAACTGCGCAAAACATGGCGTGGAAGCCAAGGTGCTGCCGGAAGAGCCAAACGGCAAATTCGCCCACATCAGCGACCCGGAAGGCACGCGCATCGAGCTGTGGCAGCCGAAGCCTATGGCGTAATGCCGTCAGACTCGCGCGATGGCGACCAGGACGTCTTCATCGCCAAGCTTCCGCATCTCGCATCGCACGATCGCGCCGGGCGGAAACTCCCATTGCTCGGTCTCCGGATCGTGGGCCTCCCGCGCAACCAGAAGAAAACCGTCGAGATCGGGGATGGCCTCAACCGGCCGCCAGACGTCCACCCCTTCGCGGATCAGGCGGACGTAAACCGTCATCAGGTCCATCTCCCTGATATTTATCCATCCACCCTCGTTCGCGAGCGGCGCAAGCGCCGGCCACGCATTGGCGCGAAGGCTCGTCCAGTTGCGTCGCTTGCCCATCCGGCCGAGCTCATCGTCCGTACGGACGGCGTTGGCCGGCCAGAGCGCGAATTCCTCGTAAGGCTGATCGACGAACGCCGTGAACATGATCTGCCCGCCGGCTTCAGCCTCGACCTGCAGCCAGCCTGATGGATCTGCCGTCAGGCTGACAGAGCCGCACAGCTTCTTCGATTCGAATGCGATCGTCGCCCGCCCCGGCTCCTGGCTCACCAGCGAAAGCCGAACGCGCGAACCGCCCGGCTTGTCGACATGCCATTCGGGGCGGCGCGACATGTCACGCGCGAAGTTATCGATCAGCAGCCGGAGTTCGACGGCCGGGGGTACTCCCGGACCATCCCCGTCGCCCATGTCGAAGTAATAGGGAGGCCAGGCAGGAGCGCCAGTCACGTCATGCCCCGGTAAATCAGGCCAGCCCGCTCGATTTCAGCGCCTTGAAGGCGCGGATCACCACGGTCAGGCGGTGTTCCATCGAGCGATCGCCGCCATTGCTGTCCGGGTGATACTGCTTCACCAGCGCGCCATAACGCTCGCGAATGGCGGCGCCTTCGGCGTTGTGCGGCAGGCCCATCTCGTCGAGCGCGCGAGTCTGAAGACGCGTGCGGTCGCGCACAGGGCCCTGCCCCGTGCCGTTCGTGTGGCCATTGTAAAGCCAGTCTTTCGCGCCTTTCCAGTCCTTCGGGTTGTTCATCCGCTGGGCCCGGCCGGCCGCGCCCACCGCCCCGCCGCCAAAGCGCCAGGTCGGTTTGTGGCCATGACTGGCCGAAGCCCGGAACGCCGTGATTTCGGCTTCGGTCATCCCGTCGAAGAAATCGTAGGTTTCGTTGTATTGGGCGGCGTGACGCTGGCAGAAAAAGTGATTGTCCTCGGTGACGACCTTCTCCCCGGGAACCTGAACGGTGCGGGCGGCAAATGGCTTCGGGGCCTTGCAGTTGCCGAGTTCGTCACAACCTTTGTGCTCGCAGCGCTGGACATACGCCCCCGACTTCCGCTTGCCACCCGGAGGGTTGACGCGGACATCGACGAACTTGACGCGGTAGGCCCGCATGGAGTCTTCAGCTGCAGACATGGTTTTTACAGTGGGATGCGTTCGTTAATGCCGCAAGAATTGACAATGCGAACAGAGCGTATTCGAGCTGCCCTTGTCGCTGCTTTTTCTCCGGATGAGCTCGATATAGTCGATGAGTCACACCTGCACCATGGTCATGCTGGCGCAGCACCCGGCGGCGAGACGCATTACGCCGTCAAAATCCGGGCGGCGGCCTTCAGCGGCCTGTCCCGGCTGGCAAGGCACCGGGCCGTCAATGATGCGCTCAAGGCGGAGTTCGCATCCGGCCTTCACGCCCTGCACATCGACGCTGCCTGACACGGGCAAAAGACCCAAAATCTGACCTGCCAAAGGAAAAAGCGGCCCCGCCACTGGCAGGGCCGCTCTCAACCCAGGGCCACGTCTGAAAAAGGAGCCCGTCTTCCCGCCTGCTATCGTCCCCCCAGAACGACCTCAGGCAATATCAGGGTTAACCCTAGTTTTTGAAAAAGTACAGCGCGAGCGTGCTTTGTTTTACAAGATCAGCTTCAGCTTGGTCGCAATCCTGATGGCGTCGATCATGTTGCGCGCATCCAGCCGGCGCAGGATTTCGGTGACGTGGCATTCCACCGTCTTCTCGTGACGGCCCAGATTCTGTGCGACCTGCTTGTTGGACAATCCTTCCGACCGCATCAGCAGAACCCTGAGCTGGGTCTTCGAAAGGTCCCGTTTCGCGTCCGCCTCCTGGCTCGACGACTCCTCGCCTGACATCTTCAGCATGCGCGCGCCTTCGTTGGCGAACACCTCGAACGCCATGCGCAAGGCGGCTCGCGCCTGCTGACTGCGCAGAAGTTCTATTCCAGCGGCCATGACCACGGCGACACCGCCTGAATCCAGCATGATGCGCTTGGTAAAGCCGTCGCGCATTTCGAAGTCGCGGGCCGTGGCCATGACTTCGCGCCCGGCCTTGCTCACTACCATGCCGCTGACCAGTTCATTCCAGTAACCATAAGTGCCACTGCGCACGACGGCCTGGAAAACGGGGTCGATCGCTTCATACCCCCGCTGAAGGTACAACTCCTGCCACTGGCGCGGCAGGTTGGAGATCGACTTGTCGATTACCAGCGTCCCATGCTCACGGCGCAGGAACAGGCAGGCGAACTTTGTCGCGCCGATTTCGTGGATCAGCGACAGGAGACTGGAAGTAAGCGCCTTGCGAGTCTGAAGCTCAGGCGCCTGCGTCGCGAAAGCGAGCGTCCGCTCGGCTAGCGTCATCTAAAAACCCAACCCAATATGGCCCCGGGGAACACCCTAGGCCGGTCGGAGCGATTCAGGAAGCGGTTCAGGCGTCTTCAACCTCGGAAACCAGAAATTGCCTTAGCGGCTCCAGGTCAGCGTCGCGCTGGATGTAGGCCTGCCCGATGCCGCGCGCCAGAATCAGCGTCAGCCGTCCATTCCGCGCCTTTTTGTCGTGCGCCATGTGGGCCAGCAATTCGTCAGCCTTGTAGGGACCGCCCCCCAGATCACGAATACGCGTCGCCAACCCCAGCGCATTCAGCAGGTGCTCGGCCCGGACCGCATCCTGCCCCGGACAGACGCCGAGCTTCACGGAATAGCGCAGCGCCATCGCCATGCCCGCGCCGACACCTTCACCGTGCAGCAGGCTGGGCCGGTACTCGTTCGAGCGCTCCAGCGCGTGCCCGAATGTGTGGCCAAGGTTGAGCAGCGCCCGCTCGGCCTGTTCCGTCTCATCGATCGCCACAATCCGGGCTTTCGAGGCACATGAGATGCAGACGGCTTCCGCAAGCGTGTCCTTGTGTCCGTCGGCCAGCGCAGCGGCGTTCGTCTCGAGAAAATCGAAGAACTTCGGATCATCGATAAGCGCGTACTTCGCGATCTCCGCCAGTCCGGCAAACCGCTCCCGCGCCGGCAGCGTGTCGAGCACATCAAGATCGGCCAGAACAAGCACAGGCTGATGGAACAGCCCCACCATATTCTTGCCCGCACGGCTGTTGATCGCTGTCTTTCCGCCAACGGATGAATCCACCTGGGCCAGCAGCGTCGTCGGGATCTGAACGAACCTCGCGCCGCGCTTCAGCAAGCCGGCCGCCAGTCCTGTCAGATCGCCCACAACGCCGCCGCCGAATGCGATGATAAGATCATCCCGCTCCGCGCCATGCCCGATCAGGTCGCCCAGCACATTGTCGAGCTGTCCAAACGATTTCGATCCCTCGCCCGGCGGCGCCAGCGTTGTCTGGAAACTGATCCCGGCGGCTTTGAACCCGGCGCCAAGCCTGTCCAGATGCAGACGCGCCACGTTCTCGTCGGCGACCACGAACACCCGATCGCGCCCTGCCTTCATCAACGGCCGGATCAACTCGCCCGCGCGCGCGATCAACCCCTCGCCGATGAGAATGTCATAAGCCCGCTCGGCCAGCTCAACCCGGACAGTTTTCACGCCACCACTCATGCAAGCCCCAGTGCTTCGCGGATCTTCTTCACCGCCTCGGAAGCCGGCGCTTCGCCTGACTCCACCACAATGTCCGCTTCGGCATAGACCGGCGCCCGCGCGGCCGCGAGATCCGCCAGAAACTGCTTCGGGTTCTCGCGCTTCAGCAGCGGCCTTGTGTCGCGCCGGTTCACGCGTTTCCAGATCACTTCCAGATCGGCACGCAGCCAGATCGTGGTGGCTTTCTCCTTCAGCAGCGTCCGGGTGGTCTCATCGAGATAGGCCCCGCCGCCTGTCGCAAGCACGATTGGAGGGCCATTCACCAGCCGCTCGATCACCCGCCGCTCGCCACGCCGGAACTCCGGCTCGCCCAGCCGTTCGAAAATCTCCTGCACGGTCAGGCCTGCGGCCTTCTCGATCTCGTCGTCGCTGTCGACAAAGCCGGCGCCCAGGCTGTCCGCCAGCTTGCGTCCCACCGTGGACTTTCCGACGCCCATCATGCCCACAAGTGCAATGGTTTTCGACAGCCGGCCCGCACCCGAAGGCGCTGGAGCCGGGCTGGCCTCCCCGCCTTCTGGAACACTGCCTTCCGCAGACATGACTTGCCCTGTTTCCCGAACCGCACGCTTATACAGCCCAAGGCTGCAGGGGCAATCTTCAGGCCGGGTTTACAGGTTTCCAGCAGCTTCGCGCGCTGGACCCTGCCCGCCGCGTCTGGTTTCATTCGCCCCGGACAGCCGAGTTGATTTTCGGAGGGACGGCAATGGCGCGTGGATATGGAAGACGGCGGGGCTCACCCATCTCGCCCAAGCTGATCATGATCCTTGCCGGCGTAGCCGTCGTGCTGCTCGTCGGCGCCATCTTCTTCTTCGCCGGACAGGCGGAATCCCGGAAGCCCGAACAAACGACGATCAGCGCGCCGGCAACCAATGTCGGCCCGCAGCCAGAGACGCCCGCGGAGACACCCAATGCGCCGACGCAATAAGGCGCTAGCAGCCGCCGTCACCTTAGCCCTCGCCGCAGCGCTTGCGGCTCCCGCAGCGCCTCAGGTTGCATCCGCTCCGTTAAGCCAGGTGGATTCCTGGGGCGTAGGCTGGCTCGGCGCCAATGATGGCGCGATCCCGACCGGCTTCTGGGCAAATACCAATGGCGATGCGCTCGGTCCCATTTTCACCAGCCTGCAGCCGAAAGACCTTTCGCCCGCAGCGCGCGCCCTTCTCCGCCGCATCCTGCTCTCTCGCAGCAAGAGCCCAAACGGCGGCGCGGCGCTCGTGCCGGAACGCCTGCGCCTGATCGAACAACTGGGCGAGAGCGAACACTCTGCCGACCTGCGCAAACGCTACGCCGACGCCGACTGGGGCAAGCCAGGTGATCGCCTGAGCGTCGAGCTTGATCTTGCCAGCGGCAAGAAGGACGCCTGCGCCCGCACCGCCGGCAAGCCCGCCGCAGACAGATCATGGATGCCCGTCCGCGCCCTGTGCGCCGCGCTGGCTGGCGACATCAACGCGACGAACCTCATCGCCGAACAGGTTGCCGCAACCGATGAAGCCTTCGGCGTCTGGCTGATGTCCGCCACAGGGTCGCTGTCTGCGCCCGGCGCAAAAAAGCCTGATGGCCGCTATGCCTCGGCATTCGAAGCCGCTGTCTCGACCGCTGCAAAACTCTCTGTCCCCGCCAACGCACTCGCCAACACGCCTGCCGATGTCGCCGCCGCAATCGTGCTCAATCCGAACGCCACGCTCGACCAGAAGCGCGCCGCCCTGCGCCCTGCCTTGGACAGCGGTCTCATCAAGTCCGCCGACGTACTGGCTGTTCTCACCGCAAAAGATGCAACGCCAGCCGTCAAACCGGCCAGCACGCGCGCCACAGCTTCCAAGCCTGACCTGCTCGCCGCCGCCCTCGCCAGTTTCGCCACCGCTGACGCCAAACCGGATGAACGGGCCAAGGCCTATGCCGCCGCCCTTAAGGCCGCAGAGTCAATGTCGGACGCGCGCCTCGCCTCTGTGGCGCTTTCCGACGCGATCAAGGCGCTGCCGAAAAACGACCTGACCGCGCCACACGCCGAAGCATTCGCACGCGCAGCCCTGTTCACCGGCGACGCAAAGCAGGCTGGCGACTGGCGCAAGCTAATGAACACGCTGCCGAAAGACAGCGCCGACGCATGGACGGCCGCCCGCCTCGACCTCATGCTCTCCTTCGCCGGCGCCACGAGCGAAAAGCACAACGCCATTCTCGACCGCCTGATCGCAACGGCGCCTCCTGCGGCTGCACCCGAACCGGGCAAGCCCGCCGCCACACCGAAATCAGCAACAGCCGCCGACAAGCAACTCGATCTTCGCCGCATCGAGAACGCCCGTGCTCTCTTCCTCTATGCCGGCATGGGCCGCGACCTGTCACCGACGCATCGCGCCCTGCTCGCGACCCAGCGCGCAGCGGGCCGTGGCGTTTCGGATGCCGCCATCACCCGTATCGTCTCCGCCGCTGATCAGGACGCCAAAGGCGAAGCAGCTCTCGCCATCATCTCGCTGATTGGCCCCGACTCCTCGGCGATTTCCTTCGCCGGACTGTCAGATCTCCTCGCCCAGCTTCGCCGGATCGGACTGGAGAAAGACGCTGACGCCCTGGCGCTGGAATCGTTGCAGGTCTGGAAGTCGCTCTAGCCGCTCTCAGCGCCATCAACTTCCCATAAACACCTACGCGCCAGTGTCTGGCCCATGCTCGACACACGCCGCATTGAAGCCTTCCTCGACACCCTTCGCGCCGAACGTGGCGCGGCGGACAACACGATCGAGGCCTATCGCCGCGATCTTGAGGACGCATCCGAATTCCTGACAGCCAACCGCACCTCGCTTGTCGATGCAGGCGAGCGTGATCTCTCTGCATTCGTGCGTGACCTGCATGAGCGCGGCATGTCCGCCGCCACGGTATCGCGCCGCCTCTCCGCCCTGCGCCGCTTCTTCCGCTTCCAGCTCGGCGACAATGAGCGGCAGGACAACCCCACGTCCCGCCTCGACGGCCCCACCTTCCGCCGCGATCCGCCCGACGTTCTTTCGCGCGAGGAAGTCAGCCGCCTGATCGAAGCAGCCGAAGGCCCTGAACCATCCGACCTGCGGACCATGTGCCTGATTGAGCTGCTCTACGGCGCCGGCCTGCGCGCCAGCGAGTGCTGCGACCTGCCGCTGTCATCCCTTCCCGCGCCCACCACCACCGTCCTCATCGTGCGAGGCAAGGGCGACAAGGAACGCATCACGCCGCTGGGCAAGCCCGCCCTGCTCGCGCTGAAGAACTATATGGCCGTGCGCGAAACCTTCTTCCCGAAGACAGCCATCCGCAGCACAGCCATGCGCTATGTCTTCCCCTCACGCGGCGCCAGCGGCCGCCTCACCCGCCGCCGCCTCGGCCAGATCCTCGAAGATCTCGCGGTGAAGGCAGGCATCGCCTGCGAGCGCGTCACGCCTCACGCGCTTCGCCACGCCTTCGCGACTCACCTGCTCTCCGGCGGCGCTGACCTGCGCGCCGTGCAACTCCTGCTCGGTCACGCCGATATTTCGACAACGCAGATCTATACCCACGTCGTCACCGATGAGCTGCGAGACCTGCTGGAAGCCGCTCACCCGCTCGCGCGGGCCTGATCGTCCGAACGCGTCACTGCGTGAAATAATCGATCAGCGCATCCGCCGCTGCGACGCCAAGCGCGCGCGCCTCGGCGCTGGGAATCTGGTCCCACAATTCCACCGTGATCCCCGGCGCCTGCAGCTGTTCCAGCGCCCAACCCTTAGACGTGCCGCCCTTGGGGTTGTGCGCATAGCTCCACTCAGGCGGCTTGCTCAGCTTTGCATCGAACGCGGCCTTCAGCACCGGCAGAAACGCAATCGCCGGCGAGGGGGAATCGAGCGGCGGCGCGTAGATCACTGACTTGTCGGTCGAATGGAAGTCCATCATCGACACGACCTGCCTGTCGCCCACCTGCTCCATGATCCACGCCGCGAGGGACTTAGTCTCCGGCTGGGTCTGCGTCACCCAGTCCCGGTTCAGGTCCATGCCACCGCCATTCAGCCGCCAGTATCCGCCGTCGACACCATCGGGGTTCGGCATCGGCGCCAGCACGATGCGCGTGCGTGCGCGCAGCCGCGCAGCCTTGTCATCCTTCCGCGTCATCAGCTGCTCGACAAAGCCGCGATACGCCTCCTGCCCGCTCGTCTCCGGCGGATGCTGCCGCGTCAGGATCACGATCGCGTCGATCCCGCCGCCGCCCACGAAGCCGATCAGCGGGCGGTCCTGCAGTGAAGTTCCGTACCTCTTCTCCTCGAACCCGGCGCCGCGAAGCGCCCTGCGGGTCCATTCGACATTGTCGGATGATGGCGACAGCGGCTGCCCCGCCACCCACGTCGTCCCCTTCGGCAGGTCCAGCTTCAAGGTCGCCCTAGTCTTGCGATCGTTGAGCTCCACCCTGTCCGCTGGGAGCTGCGCCCAGTCCCTGCCGTTCCCACTGATCCAGGGAGCGTAGCGATGCGTGTAGTCCGTATAATCCAGCGTGACCGTCGCAGGCCGCGCCTCGTCCGCTGTCAACTTGAACGCAAACCACGGACTGGGATTGATCCCCTCCATCAGCGCAGGCTCGTGATCCACCGAGACGACGACATCCCCGTAAGGCGTCATCACGCAATCATGCCGCCCCGCCGCCGGGAACCCGAGTTCCACGGCAATCCCCTTGCCTGCGCAGATCCGCTCGGAATTCGGCGGCACGAGAGAGATCGACGGCAGAGACGGCAAGCTCGGCATGGACATGGAACCGCAACCAGCCAGCCCCGCAGTCACACCCGCACCAAGCAATGTGGTCGGAAAAGCCTTCACGCGCGCCTCCCAGACTCAGGAGGCACGACTGTGACAGCTAGTGAGCAGAGGCGCTACCGCTAGAACGTCTTGCGGACATTCACATACACAAACCGCCCCTGCGGGCTGTGCAGTTCGCCGAGGTATCCGAAACTCGTATCCGCCAGCGGCGGCGTTTCATCCGTGATGTTCCGCGCGCCGACACGCAAACGCAGCGGCTTGTCGCTGTCATGGTCGAATTCGTACTGCACATAGAGATTATGCGTCTGATACTCGTCGATGATCCAGGGCTGACCGTTCAGCAGGTTGAAGTCGTCATAGACGTCGCCAACGTAGGACGTGAACCAGCCGCTGCTCCAGGCATCCTTGCTCCAAGTCAGCGACGACGTGTAGCGCCATTCCGGGCGCCCGAAGTCACGAACCAGATTGCCCTGCCCGCCCACGCTGAGCGCCGAGGAAATCTCTCCATCCGCGACCGCCTGATTCACCACGGCCCCGTTCGTGGAAACGCCCTGGAAGAACTTGTCGAGCAGCGCCGCATTGAGGCGGAACGAGAAGTCGCCAACCGGGGTGTCGTCGAGGTCGTAATACAGCCCGAAGTCCCAGCCCTGAACGGTTCGCGCGTCGAGGTTCAGGTATTTGTCATCGACGTACAGAATGCCGCCAGCCGGCGTGAGGCCTGTTCCGTTGAATGCGGTGACATCATCCGCATCAGGCGCCGCACGGACGACTGCGGGGTTGGAGCCGCCGTTCAGCCGCAACACATAGTCGAGGAGGATCTGGTTATCGTCGCCAAAGATGCCAACGACCTGATCCTGCTCAACGCGCCACCAGTCGGCCGTGAACGTCACATGCCCGTACTCTTCAGGCAGGAAGGTGCTTTCCAGCACCACGCCATAGGTGAGGTTGGTCGATTCTTCCGGCTCGAGTTCCTGCGATCCCTGACGATTGGAAATCACCGCCTGTTGCGGCTGTGTGGAGCATCCAGTCGTGAACTGGGCGCGGGTGATCCTGCCCGCGCGAACATCGGCCTCGCAGAAAATGAAATCGGTGCGATTGTTCGAACGCTGCAGGTTGCTCTCGAACATCTGCTGCAGCTTCGGCGCGCGGAAACCTTCCGACCATGCCGAGCGCATCAGCATGAAATCAAACGGCCGCCACGACAGCGCGATCTTGGGTTTCGTCACCGAGCCGAACGTGTCGAAATTCTCGTAGCGCGCGGCCAGCTGCATATCGACCGACTGCGCGAACGGTATGCCCATCTCGGGCGACACCAGCGGAACCTGCAACTCCACATACCCGGACTGCACGCTCCGGCTGCCCTTTGTGTCGGGCGAAGGGTTGTTGCCCATCAGGTCGTTTGTGGTGAGCCCACTGATCCTGTCGGTAAACATGATCGTGCCGTCCTGGCGAGGATCGCGATCATCGACATAGGTTTCCCGCCGCGCCTCAACACCGACGGCGGCGCCGACATCGCCCGCCCAGTTGGTGAACAGGTCCGGCCGCGAAATCTTGAAGTCCCACGACGCCAGTGACGTCCGGCTTTCGCGGATCGACTGCACGGTGATGTAGTCGATCGCAACCTGCGAACTCGGTGTGCATTCCCCAATCGTCAGATCGCTCGCGCATCCGCCGCTGAACGGGTTGTACGCATCGGGCGTCGCCCACGACAGCGCTTCCTGGAAGCGGGTGTTGGAGACCCGGTTCTCCTTGTCCTCTGTCGAAGCGGAGGTGTAGAGCAGCGCACTTTCCCAGTTCCAGTCCCAAGCCTCGCCGCGCAGACCCGCCAGCGCGCGCGAAGAGAAACTCTCAACTTCAGTCCGCCGCGGACCAGCATCGATCGGCCTATAAGCCGCCGTCCCCGTCAGCGAGCCAAGCACCAGATCGAGCCCGCCAACCGGCGCATTGGTGACGGCAACGCGATTTGCTGACCCCACCGGCCCAAACGGATTGTAGTAATTGCTGGCAGGTATGACGATCGGCACGGCGCCCAGCATCGGCGCGGCTTCGCGATAGCCCAGCGAGTTCGCAAGATAGACTCCGCCCTCGGCGAAGAATTCCAGCCCACCGTCAAATTCGTGGTTGAAGAACGCGAACAGGTTGTGGCGATCGACGCCATTCGTCACCGTCGTCCCGTCATTCGCATCATAGCGCGTGCCCTGAGGGCGCGTGGACGTCGTCGCAAAGCACGTGTCGCTCGAAAGCGGGCGGGCGCATCCGCCCAGCGACGTCGGCCGTATGTGGAATTGCCCCGCAGCGTTCGCCACGGATGTGCCATTCACGGTTATCGTGCCGCCCGGCGTGTACTTGTCGAAAATCCCCCAAGCAGACGTCAGCGAGGTATTGTTGAATCCCGCCGATGCATTGGTATCCGCCGCCCAGTCCGCAGGCAGACGCGAGCGCTGATCCGCGTTCGCCGTGAAATCCCGATCCGCAGCAAACACCGGGTCGCGGGTCAGGAATGAGCCCAGCACCGACAGATGCGTCCGGTCATCGTCCGAGCCGAGGCCCAGTTCGAAAGACGCCGAAAACTCTTCCGCCCCCGCGCCCTCTTCCGAGCCGTAATTCAGCTCAGCCGTGAAACCTTCGAGATCATCCTTCAGAACGGTGTTGACCACGCCCGCCACAGCGTCCGCGCCATAGATGGCCGATGCGCCATCCAGCAGCACTTCGATCCGCCGCACGCCCATGGTGGGGATAGCGTTGGTGTTGGCCGTCACCACCGGCACAAGATTTTCCGCCTGCGTGCCCGGATGGTTCACCATCCGCCTGCCATTGAGCAGCAC
>JAUYSA010000047.1 GCA_030696545.1 Hyphomonadaceae bacterium | reverse complement strand
TCATCGGCGCGGCGCTGGCCCTCAACATCTATACCGGCGGATCGCGCTTCAACGCCGAACAGTTTGTGCCTAACATCGTGGTGCTAGGCATCACGCGCGAGCTTGGTCCAGTGCTCGCAGGCCTGATGCTAGCTGGACGTGTGAGCGCGGGTATCGCCGCCGAGATTGGCGCCATGCGCGTGACGGAACAGATCGATGCGCTCCTGACGCTTTCGGCGAAGCCGGCGCGGTATCTTTATGCGCCTCGCGTCATCGCGGGCATCCTGACGCTGCCGATCCTTGTGTTGGTTGCCGACATCATCGGCGTGCTGGGCGGCTATCTTGTTGCTGTCGGCGCGCTCGACTTCAACGGCTCGCTCTATCTCAAGAACTCCTGGGGCTTCGTGACGGGCAACGACATCTGGTCGGGCGTCATCAAGGCTGCGGTATTCGGCGGGATCATCTCGCTGATGGGATGCTACCAGGGCGACCGTTCCAAAGGCGGCGCCGGTGGCGTGGGTCGCGCGGCGACACTCGCTGTCGTCGGCGCGGCGGTGCTGATCCTGGCGAGCAACTACATCCTCACCTCGATCTTCGTGAGGATCGGGCTATGAGCGGCAACCCCATTTCCGGGCCGATCCTCGAACTGAAGAACGCCCACAAAGCATTTGGCTCAAAGCAGGTGCTGCGCGGCGTCGACCTGACGGTCGCGCGCGGGCAGTCGCTGGTGATCATTGGCGGATCGGGCACCGGCAAGTCCGTGACGATCAAGGCGGCGCTAGGACTGCTTCCGCTCGACAAGGGCGAGGTCAGGTTCGCAGGCGAAGCGGCAAACGATCGAAAATCCATCGAGGCGTTGAGGCGCCGGACGGGCATGCTGTTCCAGGGCGGCGCGTTGTTCGACAGCCTGACGGTCTGGGAGAATGTTGCATTCGCCCTGATCTATCGGGATCGCATGGGCCGCGGCAAAGCGAAGAAGCTGGCGATTGAGAACCTGGCGAAGGTTCGCCTGCCCGCATCGGCGGCAGATTTGCGCCCGGCGGAGCTTTCAGGCGGTATGCAGAAACGCGTTGCGCTCGCGCGTGCGATCATAGCGAAACCTGACCTGATTTTCTTCGACGAGCCGACAACGGGTCTCGACCCTATTACGGCCGATGCGGTGAACAACCTCATCGTTGAACAGGTGAAGGCGCTGGGCGCCGCCGCCGTGTCCATCACGCACGACATGGCAAGCGTGCGGAAGATCGCGGACGAGGTCGCGATGCTTCACGAGGGCAAGATCGTCTGGCGCGGGCCTGTTTCGGCGCTGGATAATTCCGGCAACCCGTATATCGACCAATTCGTGAATGGCCGCGCCGAAGGGCCGATCCAGCCGGCAATCTAGCCGCCTGCCTTGCAAACCTTGCTATCTGTGATTCACTGCTGGGATCCGGCGTCAGACCGGCCAAGGGGAGTGAAGATGAAGCTCAGAACATTCGCAGCGGCGTTCCTTGCGTTCGCGCTGATCGGCGCAACGGGCTGCGCGACGACGCCTGCAGTCCCAGCCAATCCCCCGAATATTCTCGACAGTTATGTCGCCAAGCCGGACCCAACTTTTGCATGGAAGGTGGAGAAGACCTTCAAGGGAGCAGGCTATCACGGCGCGGTGCTGGAGCTCACGTCGCAGACATGGATGACCGAGAAGCAGTCTGATCGCCCGGTGTGGAAGCACTGGCTGACGATCACAATCCCCGATGCTGTCGTCAGCAAGAAGGCGTTCCTCTACATCAATGGCGGCTCGACCACGACGCCGGTCCCAGCCGGGCCGTCCGCCAACTTTGGACGGATGGCGGTGGATACCGGCTCGGTGATCGCGGATCTCGGCCAGGCGCCGAACCAGCCTATCCGCTTTGCTGATACGCCGACCGTCGGCCGCAGCGAGGACGACATGATCGCCTATCTTCAGGCGCGCTATGACCCCGCCGTTGAACCAACCGCGCTGCCTCGCCTGCCCATGGTGAAAAGCGGCACGGCTGCTATGACGGCGGTGCAGCAGTATCTGGCGTCAGACGCAGGCGGCAAGCTGGCGATCGATGGCTTCGTGGTCAGCGGCGGATCGAAACGCGCGTGGACAAGCTGGCTTGTGGGCCTGCTCGACGAGCGGGTCATAGGCATGATCCCGATCGTGATCAACGTGCTGGATGTCGATGCGACGACCCGGCATCACTGGGAAGCGATGGGGTATTTCTCGCCGGCGCTCGGCGACTATGTGAAGCACAAGCTGATCCCCGATGAGATCGGGCGGAAGATGACGGTCGTGAACACGATCGAAGATCCGTTGAACTATCGCGGGCGCCCGCGCATGAAGATTCCGAAGTTCATCATCAACGCGGTCGGCGACGAGTTCTTCCCGCCGGACAATACGAAGTATTCGTATCACCTGCTGCCTGGCTCGAAGCAGCTGCGTATGCTGCCCAACTCACGCCACTCGACGGCTGGCACCGACATCAACGAGAGCATGACCGCCTGGTATGACTCGGTGATCAAGGGTCGGCCGGTTCCCGAGTACAGCTGGACCGTTCGCGACGACGGCGCGATCGTCGTGAATCCCGGCGCGGTGAAGCCGTCAGCGGTTCTGCTGTGGCAAGGCACGAACCCGAAGGATCGCGACTTCCGCGTCGCAACACTGGGCGACAAGGCCTTCACATCGAGCCCGCTTCAGGCCGCCCCTGACGGGACCTATGTGGCGAACATCGACAAGCCGGCCTCGGGCTTTGCAGCCTATTTCGTGGAGCTGACCTATCCCAGCGGCACGAAACATCCATTCAAGTTCACCACAGAAGTCTATGTGAAGCCGGATGTGTTGCCGTATCGCTGGGAAGACGCCCGCCCGATCACAGCGCCGGATGGAAAATGACGCCTGCCGCCTGACCGGCCCGCTGTTGCTTCCCGCGCGCACTCAAGCCAGTAATCCGTCGTGACAGACGGCTGATACGGGCAAGAAGAGCCGCATAGCGGCCGGGAATCGGGGCGACCATGGCTATCCTTGTGCTCGACCATGTCGTGAAGCGCTTTGGCGACTTCACAGCTGTCGATGATCTGAGCTTCAGCGTGCCCGAAGGCGGCGTGTTCGGATTTCTGGGTGGCAATGGCGCGGGCAAGACCACGTCGCTCCGTATGGCGCTCGACATCCTGCGCCCGACATCTGGACGGATCGAAATTCTGGGTCGCGTACCCGGCCGCGAGAATGCAAGCGAGATCGGCTTCCTGCCGGAAGAGCGCGGTCTCTATCGCAGGATGAAAGTTCTGGAGACGATTGTTTACTTCGGCGAGCTGAAAGGCATGGACGCCGCGAAGGCGACGGCTGAAGGCAAGCGCCTGATCGAACGCTTCGGCCTTGGCGAGTGGACGAAAGCAACCGTCGACAAGCTTTCCAAGGGCATGCAGCAGAAGGTGCAGGTCGCCGCAGCGATGGTGAACGCGCCCCGTCTGCTCATTCTCGATGAGCCTTTCTCCGGGCTGGATCCGGTCAACCAGCAGGTGCTGGAGGATCTGGTCCTCGAAATGGCGGCCAAAGGCACAACGGTCGTATTCTCGACACATGTGATGCAGCACGCGGAACGCATGACCGACCGGCTGCTCCTGCTGGCGCGCGGGAAGAAGGTGTTTGAGGGCACGCAGGAAGAGGCGCGGGCGCGCCTGCCGGGACGCTTGTCCATCACTTCGCAGGCCGATCCCACTTCCCTGCCCGGCGTGCTTGGAGCAACGCGCACGGGTGGCGCTGATGGCTGGAGCGACTGGAATGTGGAGCTCAAGCCAGGCAGCGATCAGGGGTCGCTGCTCCAGCAATGCACATCCAATGGCTTTGTCCTGCGGAGGTTCGAGAGCCACCGCCCCAGCCTGCACGATGTTTTTATCCAGCTTGTCGGCTCCAGCCAGGAGATCGTGAAATGAGATCGATCTTCCTTGTCGCCATGCGCGAGTATCGGCAGATCGCCTCCACGCGGGGCTTCTGGGTGATGCTGCTGATCCTGCCTGTCGTGATCGGCATCACGCAGGTCGCCGGACGTTTCCTCCGCCCGCAACTGACATCTGCTTACGTGCTGGTGGATGCATCCGGGCAGTATGCCTCGGCGATCGACCACCGTATCGAACTGAACAGGCAGCGCTACGAGCTGGCGGATCTTTCGGCTTATGTGCAGCGCTGGAACGTCAGCGCCGCCAAACCCGACGCCATATGGGCCACAGGCGAACGCTGGTTCACCGAGCAGCAGATCGAACAGTTCATCGCGGAAGGCGGCGCGACCGCGGCGCTGGAACTGATCAAGCCTCGTCTGCCACAGGACGCGCCCGTCTTTGAGATCGAGCCGCCAAGCTATGTTCGCGCGGAGACGCCCGCCGGCGTGCCCATCGACCAGGGACCTGACGCCTTGGCTGAAGGCCTGGCGCCCTACCTGCAGGACGTCGTTGCAACGCCGATGGGCGAGCGGCCACTCGCTCTTGCGGTCTATATTCCCGAGGCTGTGGGACCCGATGACCCGATCCGCATGTGGACCAACGGCGCGCCCAACCCATCGCTGATCGAGGCCGTACGCGGCGAGGTCGTGCGTGTGCAGCGGATGCAGGCTCTGGAAGCAGGCGGGCTATCCCCGGAACTGGCGTCGCAGATGATCGACACCACCGTGCCGCTACAGGTGAGCGCCCCACCGCAGGGCGAAGGACGAGAGCTTGTGGCCATACGATCCGTGCTGCCGCTGGCGCTATCCTATTTGCTGATGGTGACGGTGATGGTCACAGGCTCG
>JAUYSA010000518.1 GCA_030696545.1 Hyphomonadaceae bacterium | reverse complement strand
CAGCCGCCGCGAAATCCGTGCCGGTGTGCCAGGCGCCGGGGCGATAGCGGAAATTTTCCATGTCGGCATAGAAAGTCGGCAGCGTGTGCTCCGGAATATAGACGAGGCCAGTGTCTGGGCTGAACGCCATCGGATGCCAGTTATGGCTGCCCAGTGGACCCGGAATCTGCAGCTGGGTTTGCGCCTCTTCATAGCGTGCATTCACGGCTTCAACCGGGCGGCCCGTTGTGAGGTCGACGCCCGAAGCCCAGTTGACGTTGTCCTGATATTTGTCGGCCGAGATCAGCTTTCCCGTCGCGCGGTCGAGCACGTAGAAGAAGCCGTTCTTCGGCGCCTGCATCAGCACCTTCTCGACTTTGTCGCCAACCTTGAGATCGGCCAGCATGATCGGCTGCGTGGCGGTGTAGTCCCACGTTTCGCCGGGCGTTGTCTGATAGTGCCAGACGTATTCGCCAGTGTCAGGTTTCAGCGCGAGAATGGACGAGAGCAGCAGGTTATCCTTGCCCGACGGGTCGCGCAGACGCTGGTTCCAGGGCGATCCGTTGCCGACGCCGACATAGAAGATATCGAGGTCGGGATCATAGGCCATGCCATCCCACGACGTGCCGCCGCCGCCGGTTTCGGTCCACTCGCCATTATCGCCCCACGACGCATTGCCGATGTCCGCGAAGAACTTGTCGGAGGCTGCGTTGTCGGGCTGCTTGTTCGGGTTCGGCGTCATGAAGAAGCGCCACGCCATCTCGCCGGACTTGGCGTCGTAAGCCGAGATGTATCCGCGCACGCCGAGTTCGGCGCCGCCATTGCCGATGATGACGTTGCCCTTCACCACGCGCGGCGCGCCTGTGATCGTATAGGGCCGCGACTGATCGACAGTCACCTGCTCCCATTTCTTTTCGCCGGTCTTGGCGTCGAGTGCGATCAGTCGGCCATCGATCGTGCCGACATAGATCATGCCTTCCCAGATCGCGACGCCGCGATTGACGACATCACAGCAGGCGGCGACGCCGCGCGCCCTGTCGACTTCCGGGTCGAACTTCCAGAGGCGATCACCTGTCTTGGCATTGTAGGCGTAGGCAACCGACCATGCGGACGTGAGATACATCACGCCATCGACGACGATCGGCGTGGCTTCCATGCCGCGATTGGTGTCGAGGTCGCCGGTCCACGCAACGCCGAGGCTGGTGACGTTCTCCAGCGTCACCTGTTTAAGCGGCGAATAGCGCTGTTCGGAATAGGTGCGGCCGTGAGACAGCCAGACGCCGGGCCGCTGGTCAGCGGCGATGATGGCTGCGCCATTGACGTCGGCGGCGGTGATCGGGGCAAGCGCCTTGTTCGCCTCCCCGCACGACGCGATTGCCAGCAGTGCTGCGCCCGCAGCCAAGGCCACCCCGAATTTCATGAAACTCTCCCTCACGTCCTGTCACCGGACATACCGGATTTTCAGCACCTTCGGGAAGATTTGGCAAAGGGTCATAAGCTGACGCAGGACTTTGCGGTTTTGCCGCAAGACGGCAAGGACTAGCTGCCAGTCATCTTGTCGAGATCGGCGAGCAAGTCATCGAAAGCGCCGTGGTCTTGCACTGCTTTGCCGGCAGGCGCGGCCGTGTCGACGAATTCGCTGCCGAGGACGCGGCCAATGACTGACAGCAGCTCGCCTTGATCGATCGGCTTGGAGACATAACCCGTCATGCCCATTCCGATCAGGCGTTCACGATCGCCGACCATTGCATCGGCGGTCAATGCGATGACGGGAATATCGCGCCACGGCTCTGAAGAGGTGCGAATGCGGCGAATCGCTTCGGCGCCGTCCATGACCGGCATGTGGACGTCCAGCAGGACAAGATCGAAGGGCTCGTTGGCGAGCCGGTCGAGAGCTTCCTGCCCGTTGGTGGCTTCCGTGATGACTGCGCCGTGTGGTTGCAGGAACAGGCGGACGACCTGGCGATTAATGGCGTTGTCGTCGGTCAGCAACACGCGGGCATCGCGCAGGCGGACGACACGGCCCGGCGTGGATTCGCGTCTGGCCGTGGTTTCTGTCGCAGCGCCTTGTGCAGCGTCGGCCAGGAAGGTGAGCGTAAAGACAGAGCCCCTGCCCGGCGTGCTTCGCGCCACGATGTCGCCGTGCATCAGGCGCGCCAGCTTCCGCGAGATGGCGAGGCCAAGGCCGGTCCCGCCGAACTGGCGCGTTGTCGATCCATCGGCCTGGGTGAATGCCTCGAACAATCGCAGAAGCGTCGGTTGGTCCATGCCGATGCCGGTGTCTGTAACGGTGATTGTGACGCGTTGGCGACCGCCCTCAGCGGAGGCGACCGAGGTGTTTATGTCCACGCCACCGACGCGTGTGAACTTCACGGCGTTGGACACGAGGTTGGAAACGCACTGACGAACCCGCACGGGATCATAGTGAAGGCGATGCGCTGTCGTGGCGTCGCCGGAAAGTGTGAAACTTATGCCCTTCTCGCTAGCCGTCGTGAGGAACAGACGATGGACCTGCTGAATCGTGTGCAGCAAATTGGTATCCGTGGCCGACACTTCGAGACGGCCGGCTTCGATCTTCGATAGATCGAGCACATCATTGAGGATCGCCATGAGCGTGACGCCGGAATCCCGCACGGCACCGACCATGTCGCGCGTAGCTTCGTCGAGCTGACGCGACTCAAGCGCTTGCGCCATGCCGAGAATGCCGTTCAGCGGCGTGCGTATCTCGTGACTCATGTTGGCGAGGAATTCGCTCTTGGCGCGCGTTGCTGCTTCGGCTGCATCACGGGCGGCCTCGACTTCTACGAGACGCTGCGAGCGCTCCTCGGCCAGAGACGCCTGCGCGATTTGAACCCGCGCGTTCTGATGGATCAGGAAAAAAACGAAGGGCGGCGCAACCAGCAGCGAAATGACAATTGTGGTTGTCGCATCGTAGGGCCGGTCATCCGGAATCAGGTAAGTGATGACAAGATAATCGACCGCAACCGCGACGGCGACGATGATCAGCGAGATGATCGCTGTCTGAATGATATGCTTACGAAGCATTGCGTCACCGCCTGTACGCGAACAGGGATGCCCTAAATTGGTAAAGGTTTCGCGGATGTGGCTTTTACGCCGCGGAAAAGACGGTCAGGCGCGGGCCGCCTCGGCCAGTTCAGCCTGGGCGGCCGTGACAGCGAGGTCGATTGCGCGTTCCCAGTCCTTTACGGAGGTTGCACTCTTCGCGCCGTCCGGCATCGCAACCGAGCGGGAAGCGTTAACCACGCCGCCTTCGAGGCCGTTGGCCCGCTGGACGAAGCCTGCCATCGAGTCGCGAGCACCGGCACCCTGTGCGCCATAGCCTGGCACCAGGAATAACGCATCGCCAGATATGGCGCGAAGTCTTGCGGCTTCCGCAGGCCCGGTTGCGCCGGCGACCATCATCAGGCCCGACCACCCGGTTTGCGGCCCGCGCAGACGAGCGATCATCGGCGCCAGCGAACGCGCGACGTGAAGATAGAGCGGCTCGCCGTCGATCAGCTGCTGCTGGAAATCCTTCGAGCCCGGATTGGATGTGCGCGCGAGAACGACAACCCCCTTCCCTTCGCGCTCGGCTACCGCGACGAAGGGCTCAAGCGTATCGACGCCCATATAAGGGTTCACGGTGATCGCATCGCACGGACAAGACGAGCCGGCGCCAAGATAGCCCTCGGCATAGCCTTCCGCGGTAGATCCGATGTCGCCGCGCTTGGCGTCGAGGATGACGATCAGGCCGGCGCGCGTCGCCGCTTGGCAGACCTCTTCCAGCGCGGCCATGCCCTTGGCGCCCCAGCGCTCGAACAGACCGGCCTGCGGCTTCACTACGGCTGCACGGCCGACGCATCGCTCGACAAGCGCCACACCCCATTTCGCCGCCGCTTCAGGACTGGCCTCGCCGAACAGCGCAGGGATCATCGCCGCGTGCGGGTCTATGCCCACGCACAACGGACCCTTCTCGCGAACACCGGCGATCAGGCGGTCGGCAAAACTGGTCGTCACTGGTCTTCACCCACGCGGCAGAGAACTTTCACGATGGCGCGCTCGTCGCGCAGGCGGTTGGCTTCCTGCGAGTAAGACGCCGCGCTGAGCGCGTGAGCTTCGCCGCCCGGCGCGACAAGGCCTTGCTCTTCCAGGAAGCTGCGAATCGAATCCGGCGAGGCCGTATAGATGCGATTGCGACGCGGGCTCTCGGCCACCGTGACGCCCACAACCGCTCCGTCCTTGTTGAACACCGGCCCGCCGCTCATGCCGGAGAGCGTGCCTTCAATCCCCTCGGATCTTTCCTGTTCAGCCCAGGCCAGCACTGGCTCCTCCATCGCGTAGCGTCCTCGCGTCACAAGGTTGGAGCGGGATTCGAGAATCGAAATCGCCTCGCCCGACCGGCCTTGCGGGAAGCCGACATGGTAGCCGGATTCACCGATTCTCAGCTCGCGGTCGAGGGCCAGCGGAAGCGAGGTCGGGGCGCGATCGGTCAGCAGGAGGGCAAGGTCGGTATTCAGAGACGTGCGGACCGCATCGACGCGAACCATGCGGCCATTGCCAACAGCAAGGCCAACGCGGGAACAGCCATCGACGACATGGCGTGCGGTCAGCCAGGCGCCGGACTGGTTGATAGCGAAAGCCGTCCCGATGCCGTCTTCCGCATCGCCGACCTGGACAAGCACGCGCTCGTCGAACGGGTCAGAGTCCGGAAGCCGCTCGCCTTCAGTTTCCTCGTCGGGGGCAGGCACGGAGACATCGCGATCTTCGATTGCAGGCGTGAGGCCACGATCGGCGAACTCGGGATCTGTCTGAGCTTGCTCGTCACGGAATCCCCATGACTCAGCCTTGTCCCCGGAACCACTGGAAAACAGGGTTCCGACGATGACAACCAACACGACCGCATAGACCACCCAATCGGGGATTCTCATGCACGTCTCCGCGACACCCTAATATTCGGGTGTGGGTTCCAACTCACAAGGCCGCCGCCATTACCAAAGCAGCAGCCAGCTTCACCGCAGCCAGCAACAGGGCGGCGCCGATCTCATCCTGCTCGATCCGCCTCGGGAGGTCGCGCAACAACAGGTCCGCGACCCGAAACGCCAGCAATTGCAACAGGATGGCGACCACGCCCCAGATCACAAGGTCATAGACCGAGTTCGCGGTCGCGAGGCACGCGGTCATCGGAATGGCGAGGCCAACGATCACAGCCGCGACACTGATGCCGGCGGAAATATTCCCGGCCTTGATCAGCTTCAGCTCTTTCATCGGCGTCAGCAGCACGTGAACGACGCAGCCCGTGATGAGCAGGCCCAGCGTAACGCCGCCCTGGATCATGAATTCGGGGAACCCGCTGACAAAGGATCGGATAGCTATGTCCATGTCTGGCTGGCTCCGGCTCGCTTGCGGCAGGGGATACACGCTTTGCCCTATGATGCGAGCGCGTTGCGTTGAGACGCGAAAACGCTGCGGCCAGCTCCCGCTAAGTCATTCCCCAAACGGCAAGCTTTCATGGAAAATCCTGCCAATCTTCGTTTGACAACAACAGGGTTGAGGCGCGTCATTTTGGCTCTGCGGGCAAATAGAACCCGCGAAACAACGGGGAAAATGGATGAAACGCCTGGTTTCGCTTGTATCGTCCCTTCTGATGACCGCGGGAATTGCCGGCGCCTGCAGCGAGGCTGCGGCCGGCAAACCCCAGATCGCTGAGGTGTGCAGTTCCAAGATGGGTTCGCAACAAGGCTGCGCCTGCCTGGCCGACGCGCTGGAAAAGGACCTCACGCCTGAGGAGTTCGGTCAGGTCGCCAAGGCCATGGACGACAACAAACGCTTTTCGGGCCTGCTACCTGGCAATCTGAGCAACGATCCGAAGATCGCGGGGATCTTCGCGTCAGCGTCGGCTTCCTGTTTCACCTGAACGTCCCACGAAGCGTCGGTCGCCCGGGATCAGATGCCGAAGGCGGCCATGATGCCGGCGGCCAGGGCAACCATCGTCATGAGCAGCGTCAGCGCGACCGCGACGATGCGCTGGGTGGAATTTTTCTTCTTCAAACCGTCTGGCGCCTTGTCGCGGCGGGGAGCCAGCGTCCAGACGTTCGAAAGAAAGCCGAGCGCCGATACGCCCGCCACGATCGCGGCCGCGCGCGCGTTGGACAGGAGAGCGGCGCCTGCTGCTATGCCTAGCAGCGCCGCCTGGAAGCCGGCGGTCGCCGACAGCACCTTGCGCAACATGCGGTCGGCGCGGCCATGGTCGAGCCCGTCAAAGGCGGAGTTGGCGACGATTACCGCAGCCGTCCATCCGGATGCAGCAGCGCCGCCTGCGCACAGGGCGGCCAGGGAGTGCAGAAGTGAAATCAGGTCCATGTGGGTATTCCTGGAGAGTCAGGCACTATCCTGAGGGGATTCGCTGCTCTGTGTCGCCACTGGCAAAAAGCTCGAAATGCCTGATCCCGGGGGATTGCCAGCCTCCCTGCGCGGCCCGAAAAGTGGATCAGGACACTTAATCGGGGACTCTCATGAGCATCAGGGCAATCGCCGCCATGGCCGGGCTTGGCATATTCGCTGCCGCCTGCAGCCAGCCAGCGCCTCCGGCGCCGGTCGAGCCGACCCCGGTTGCGGAAGAACCCGCGACGCCGGCAGCGCCTGACGCGTTTGCATATGCGGTGAACTATGAATGCGAAGGCGGCGGCGTTGTGGATGTTGCTTTCAATAGCGGCGCATCTGGCGAAGTCCTGGCGCGTCTGGATGGCGGCGCCGCCGAAACGCTCGCCCCCAATCCGGACAGCCAGACGGCAATGGAATACAAGAACGCGGCCACAACCCTGCAGACAGACGGGTCTTCAGTGATCTGGAAGTCGGGCGCAACAACGAAGACCTGTATGATCAAGACACGCGAACTACCCGCCCCGACCGTCCCCGGCGTTGTCCGCACCCTCACCGTCGCTGACGCTGGCGCCAGCGTCGATGTTAAGGTCGGCGAGAAGATTTCGGTCGCGCTGGTTGGCGTCCCGACCGCCGGCTATGTCTGGGGAGCTTCCGCGCCGCCCGCCTTCATCAAGGCAACGGACGGACCAGGCGGGGCTACATCTACGGCGCAGTTCACGCCGGGCTTTGCCGGCGGCAGTCACTGGGAAGTCGTGGTGATCGAGGCGGTCGCGGCGGGCGAAGGTGAAATCACGCTTGCTCAGCGCAGGCCGTGGGAAACCACGGCGGAGCCTGACGCCAGCACATTCAAGTTCAAACTGAAGGTGAGCTGACGGCCTCGATAGCGCGTGCATCCGCCCGCGCTATCAGCAGGTCTTCCGACAGGCGAAGGCTGACGAGCTTCTGGTTAGCGTCCAGATCAGCGCGGAATGCGGCTACACGGGCTTGCCCGCCAGCGTCCAGGGCGATGTTCAGCCAGCGGGTTCGGCCCTGCGCATCCTGTTCGACGCGGGCAATTTCACCTACGCGAAGACCCGTCAAATCGAGGACTTCGTAACCGGCCATGCCGGACACTTTGAGGCCAGACATGCGAACAGGGCCTTCTGGCGCACCCGTTGCCATTCCGCCGGTGGCGAGGATCGCTCCGGCAATGACAGCTCCCCAAGCCTTGTGCGACCGATTGAAAGCCATGGCCCGCGAGCTCCTGCCAACCCAGTAATCGCGTCAGAAACGGCGAGGCAGGTCCGGGGTTCCTTTCAGCGCGCATCTGGCCGAAGATTTCGAGAGTTTCCCGGAGGATCGATGTCCAAGGGCCACACTGTGGCGGGGTGGATCGTGTTCGCGCTCGCTGCGGCAGCGTGCGAACCGCGCGCGGAACGTCCTGCGGAGGCAGACATTCTGGCAGCCCGGCAGGCGGCTCTGTCCTTCGACCAGCGCCTGAGGCGGGAGATCATTGATCGCATCGTACGCGAGGAAGATCCGGTCGCAGTTTATCTTGCCTATGCCGACAATGTTCCCGGCTGGGGCACGGAGATCAGCAACGCCGCGCGCCTCGACTTCAGCCGCACCGCGCTAGGCGTACGCAACCCCGCCAGCGCCCCTGATGACTGGGAGCGGCGGCAGATGGAGCTGTTCAACTTCCTCGCCGACAGCGGGCAGGATCCGGAAAGCTTCGAAGCGGCGGAAATCGTTCAGGAAGGCAAGGAGACGGTGTTCCGGTGGCTTAGGCCCGTGGTCATGGGCGAAGCTTGCCTGACCTGCCACGGCGAAGCGCTCGACAGCCGGATAAAGCTTCTGCTGGGACAGGAATACCCACTCGATGAAGCGGAGGGCTATTCCGAAGGCCAACTCGGCGGCGCCTATTCCGTTCGCAAGGTGTTGAGCATCGACGGCAAGCCGCCGCCGCCCTACGCCACCCAACCCCGGCCCGCTCGACCTGCTGGCGACGCCCAGCTGACGCAGCCGGCGGCTGTTGAGGGCCTTCAATGAGGGGCTGACTTTCCGCGCCTCATCGCGCGCCCGAAATCAGGCCTTCGCGCCCTTCTTGCCCCCGCCATAGACGGGCGTTGCGGAGGCCGACGCCTCGTCGAGCGGCCAGCGCGCACGGGCAGCCGTATCAAGCGGATCGGTGAAACCCCGCGCGAGCCTTTCGGCGCCGGCAAGCGCGATCATCGCGCCATTGTCTGTACACCAGCGCAGAGGCGGGGCGAAAAAATGGAAGCCCGCCCGGTGCGCCTGCGCTTCCAGCCTAGCCCGCAGCGTCTTGTTGGCGGCGACGCCGCCTGCGACGACAAAGGTGCGCCGATCCGTCAGATCCGAGATCATGTCCATCGCGCGCGCTGACTTGCGCACGAGAATGTCGGCAACCGCCGCCTGAAAGCTGGCGCAGATCTCGGCGCGGCGTTGCGGCGTGAGCGCCTGCTCCTCGGCGGCGCGGCGCACGGCTGTCTTGAGGCCCGAGAAGCTCATGTCCAGTCCGGGCCGATCGAGGAGCGGCCTTGGCAGATCGACAGCATTGGCGTTGCCATGAAGCGCCTCACGTTCGACGGCGGGGCCGCCAGCACCCGAAAGGCCAAGCAGCTTCGCCGTCTTGTCGAAGGCCTCGCCGGCCGCGTCGTCGATCGTTGACCCCAGACGCCGGTATTTGCCAATGCCTTCCACAAACACAAACTGGCAATGCCCCCCTGACACCAGAAGCAGCAGGTAGGGAAATGGCACGTCCTCGGCCAGGCGCGGGCTGAGGGCGTGTCCCTCAAGATGGTTGACCGCAATGAGCGGCAGACCTCGCGCCAGCGCTATCGCCTTGGCCGTGGACAACCCTGTCATCACCCCGCCGATCAGGCCCGGCCCGGCGGTTGCCGCCACGCCCGAGAGCCCTTCCCAACCGATGCCGGCATCCTTCATCGCAAGCTTCACAAGCGAATCCAGCCGCTCGACATGCGCCCGGGCGGCGATTTCGGGCACCACGCCGCCATAGAGGGCATGCTCCTCGGTCTGGCTGGCGACGTGTTCGGAGAGCACTTCCGCCCGGCCATCGGTCAGGCGCACGACCGCCGCCGCGGTTTCGTCGCAGCTGGTCTCGATACCCAGGACGGTGACTGTGCCTTGCATCATTGCGGCGGCGCTTGTACGCCGCGAACCAAGGTTACGCAAAGAGACGCATGTCAGAAGCGAAAACAGTCCGTATCGGCACGCGCGGCTCTCCCCTCGCCCTCGCGCAGGCCCATTATTTTGCCGACCGCATCACGAAGGCGGCGGGCGGCGGGCTTATGACCTCGATCCATCCTTTCACCACCACGGGCGACA
>JAUYSA010000504.1 GCA_030696545.1 Hyphomonadaceae bacterium | reverse complement strand
TTGATTGTCGTCCTCGTGCTTGTTGCCGGTTTCTGGCGCGCGTCACGGCCTGCGCCTTTGGGTTCGCAATAGTTGCACGCGCTTGCCAGCAGCGCCGTTGGATCGGGCAAAGACGATCGAGCATGTTGTGCGCCGTCTGTTGGACCGTGATGCGCGCGCGTGAAAGATTGACCAAGCCCGATTTGCGGCGAGCCCTTTAAGAAAAGCGCCCACGCGACCTGGGTTTTCTGCGACTCTTTGTGCGTTTTGTCGTGCGCCTGAACCGCGTGCGCAGCATCGTACCGGGTTGATCGACGGGCGATCCCCACGATTTTTTCCTGCTCCCGTGTCGCCTTCGGGGAGGCATTTGCTTGTGACGCCCATCAAGCGTCCGGCGCATGCCCGCTCAAGGGGCCGAGGCTTCGCGCTGCGCGCTGCAGGCCGCACCAACCCCTTGCGCGGTCACCGCTCTGCTTGCTTTCCGGCCGCTTCCGAGGGGCGTCGCAAACGCGACCCCGGCGGGGCTGATCCCGCGGGATCACAAGGAAGAGCATCATGGATCGCGCATCATTCGAACTCATCGGCAATGTCGGCAAACTCGAGATCAAGCCAATCAAGGGCGACAAGAAACTCGCCATCATCTCGCTCGCCACATCCGAACGCTGGAAAGCCGAAGGCGGCGACTGGAACGAGAAGACCTACTGGCACCGCGTCGTCGTGTTCGCGCCCGCGAAGGTCGCATTGATCGAGAAGGCCGTGCAGATGGGCACGCGCCTCCGGCTCGTCGGTCAGGTGCGTCCGAGCTCCTGGGAAGATGAGCGCGGCCAGAAGCGCTACTCGATCGAGTTCGTCGTCACCGGCTTCGGCGAGGTCGAGATCCTCGCGCGCGGGAAGCCGAAGGCGGAGGCCGCTTCCGAGGAAGCGCCTGCGGGCGAAGAGGCCCCCAAGGCCAAGCGCAGACGCGCTGCGTGATGAGCCGGCCCGGCCGCGCAAGCGGCCGGGCCCCATCCCGTCAATCATTTCATTTCGCAGGAAACACTCATGACATCCGCTGCATCAACTGCGCTCAAGGCGCAGGACCTCGACCAGTTCACCGGAAGCGAGACCTTCTATCGTCATCCGTTGTCCGCTGGATGCGTTTACACTGAAGGCGTCCAGTATCTTGCCGAAGCCGGATCGGCCTACTGGCTGCTCGACGCAATCCTCTGTCCTCAGCCGCACCATCCCGTACTCCGTGCTGCTGAGTTCCAGGTGTGGACGCTGACCGTCCTGGACGATCGTTCGGCCACATTAATCTGCACCGACGGTGACGACGAGCAACTCTACGTCCATCCGGTTCCGTGGACGGACTTCCCGCTCGACACCGTGACGCTCTGGTTCGCCAACCGGACCCTCTACCTGCCAAGCGAGCACTGAAGTCTGACCACAAGTCAGCGGCCGGCGGCATCGCCGCCGGCTTGTCGCTCTTCCATCATTCAAACTCTCAAGGAGGTCGTCATGACCGCCAACGCGAACGTGCAATCTCTCCACGACACCGTGACCGCCCGCATCATCGCGGAACTCGAAGCGGGACGCTTCCCGTGGGTGCAGCCCTGGGCTTCGTCGGGCGGTACGCCGCTTGGGCTTCCGCAGAATGCTTCAACAGGCCGGACCTATTCCGGCGTCAACATCCTGCTGCTCTGGTTCGCCGCCATCGAGCAGGGCAGGCCCTCGCAACGCTGGCTCACCTTCAAGCAGGCGCTCGCTCTTGGTGGATGTGTGCGCAAGGGAGAGAAGGGGACGATGGTCGTCTACGCCGACACCTTCGTCCCCAAGGCCGAGCAGGACAAGGCGAGCGCATCTGGGGAGCATGCCCGCCGCGTCGGTTTCCTCAAGCGGTTCACCGTCTTTCACGTCGATCAATGCGATGGGCTTGCCGTGGACCCCGATGCCGCGCCGCTTCCGGGACGGACCGAGGTCCTGCCCCACGTCGAAGCTGTCATCGCGGCGACGAAGGCTGACATCAGGATCGGTGGCGAGATGGCGTTCTATTCGCCCTCGCACGACTTCATCCAGGTCCCGCCGCAGGAAGCCTATTTCGAGCCCGTAAATTGGTATCGGACGAAGCTGCACGAACTGGGTCACTGGACGGGACATGTCTCGCGTCTCGACCGCAACTTTTCGGGCCACCATGGCGGCGAGGCTTATGCGCGGGAGGAACTCGTCCCGGAGCTTTGCTCCGCCTTCCTGTGCGCCGAACTGGGCGTCGCGCCGACCGTCCGACACGCGGACTACCTCGGCTCCTGGCTGCAGGTGCTGAAGGGGGACAATCGGGCAATCTTCCAGGCTGCGTCGATGGCGTCCAAGGCGGCTGACTTCGTCATGGGCCGCCGTGAAGCTGGCCGCGTTCGGAACGGTGCCGCTGAAATCCGGCTAGAATCAGCGGCTTGAAAGAAAGCCGCCAATCGCAACGGACTTTTCGCCTTTTCATGTGGAAAACTGTCAGAATATGATCTATATATCTGACACTATGGAGACGTCAGATGACGGTGTCGAAGGCCATTCTCGAGTTTCTGAAACCGCTCAAGCGGGGCGAGCCCGTCTGCGCCAAGCAGCTGCTCCACCTCGGCAATCGCGCCGCTGTGGACCAGGCGCTGGCGCGCCTTGTCCGGCGGAAGAAGCTCGTGCGCGTGTCACGGGGCTTCTACGCCGTTCCCGTGGAAAGCCGGTTCGGTCTCCTGCCGCCCAATGCAGGGGAGGCGATGGAAGCCATCGCGCGTCAGAAGGGCGAGCAGATCGCGCCCGCAGGCGCTGCTGTCGCCAACGCCTTCGGTCTTACGACGCAGGTGCCTTTGCGCCGGACCTACGTGACAAGCGGACGGACTCGCACGCTTAAGGTGTCAGGCGAGACAATCGAGCTTCGCCATGCTCCGCCATTGGCCGAGAACGCGCGCCATGAGAGACTGCTGCGGGCGATCGAATGGTTGGGACCGGATGGTGTTGAACAAGCCAGAGCCATGCTTCTCACGCTCAAGCCAGCCGAGCGGCGGACCCTCGCGCGACGCGCGGCGGGCATGCCGACCTGGATGGCGGCGGCGGTAAGCGAAGCAGCCTATGCCGGACAGCATCTTCAGTCTCAGCGCGCGTGATAGGGCGGACTTCTTCCAGGTCTGAGCTTTCCTATGCGCCCATCTCGATATCGCGCCGACAGTCCAGCGCACGGACCGGCTCCGCGCGAGACGTCCTGAAGGCCGACGATCGAGCCCTTCAGGCAGCTTCGCTGGCGTTCAAGGCAGTGAATCTGCCTGGCCCGTGAGAGTTCGGTTTACAGGGCAAGAAGGGCGACACGTTCGCGTGCGCCAGCCGCAATCGCATCCCCTAGCGCCTTCGGACAATCCTTTGGCAGGCTGGCGGCAGCCGTCTTGATGGCCGACTCCAGCTTGCTGGAAATGTCCTCTTCAATGGCGTCAAGTTCGGATCTTGCGAAGCCGACCGCATCAGCCGTCTCCCGGAAATGTCGGGGAATTACCTCGTCCATGCGGTAGTGGCGCGACTTGCCGACCGCCATGGCGAGCTTGGCGTTCTTCTTCGTCAACTGGCCCGTGGCGACGTGAGGTTGTGTCGACAGCACGTCGTAAAGCGGCGCCAGCCGGAACCGCCCGCCTGGGTTCAGACGGATGCTGAAGTTCTTCGCATGACCATCAGTGGCGCCCAGCACCCAGTAGATGAGGACCGCTTTCATGAAGATGCGGCGATCTTCCTGCGGGCTGTCGCTGGCTTGCAGGAGCTTCATGCATGCGCTGATGCCCGGCCCACCGGCTGTTTCGTATTTCTCCGATGAAGAGATTCCCAAGGCCTGGCAAAAGTCTTCCTGCGGCAGGCGCAGAAGCCTGCCGTCCTTTGTCCACTGTCGGTCGAAGCGCTCGGACACAAAGACCCTGACGCCGTCGAAATTGACGATGCGGCTCTTGGCGGTCGGGAGGCCGATCGCCTCGCAGAACGTCATGCAAAACTGTTCGTTCTCGACGCTGCGGGTGAGATCGATTTCGACCCCCATGGCGAAGGGGCGCACGCCGATCTGTGGCTTGAGAATGTGGGTTGTCGGCGTCACGCCGTGCGGCGACATCCATTTGCCGTTCATCAGCAGGAGCGCGGTCTTTTCCTGGGCGCCCGCGATCGAGATTCTGAAAGCGTCATCGTTTTCGGACAGGCCAAGCGGCGCCGTCGCGAGACTCTTGATGAGGGTCGCAATATCGGCGTCGGACACTGCCTTCGCTTCAATTTGACCGGGGAGCGTGCAGTCGGCATCGGGAGGCAGGAACTGGAGGGCGCCCACGCAGTCCCGGCCGATTTTGGCGAGGAGGCTGATGGCGTCATCGCCGCCGGCGGCCACACGTTCGGCAATCTGTTTGCGGACGGATGGTGCGTCAGGCAGGAGGTTGTCGAAGACGTTCGACACGGTGTCGCCCGAATAGACCTCTTCGCGCAGCGGCATCGAAATCGAGATCGGGAAGCTGTGCTCCCAAGACAGCCATGACGCCTCGTAGGCGAATGTAATGGCGCCATTGCCGGCGCGCCGAAGCGCCCCGACATGGCGTCCGTTGAGACAGACCTTCAGCGTGGTTGAGCGGGGTCGGGCCATCAGAAGATGTCCTCAATCGAGGTGGATTTGCTAGCCGCGCGCGGCTGGACGATGAGTTCGAGTTCCAGCACCGCCATCAGGTCGATGAGCGTCTGAAGCTTTGTGCCCGGCCCGCCGGCTTCAGCGGACGAGACGGTGTTCTGTTTGACGCCCGCCCGCTCGGCGACCTGTGCTTGCGACAGCTTGAGTGAGCGGCGGCGGCGGCGAAGGGCGGCGCCAAGTTCGGGCCCGCTTCTGGCGAGATCAGGTCTCATTTTATCCCCTGCAAGGGCTAAAAGTGGTTTATCCCCTGTGGGGGCTAAAATGTGATTATCCCCTGCGGAGGATAAAATCAAGTTATCCTCTACAGGGGATAAGTGATTTTTTTGCCGGAAGCGGAGTTGCGGAGAGTGTCTGGCGGTCACGCTCGGTCCCGCCGCCCAAGCGCGGCTCCTTCGGGCGCGACCCTGCGGGCGCTCCGCGCCGCCAGACACTCGACGGCGCTTCCCGCCATGCAGCACCGGAAAGATCCGGTGCGCAGGCTCCTTGCAGCCTTCATTCTGGCTGGCCGCCCTGACGGTCGGCGTGAACGTGACTGTCCATGCAGACCGTTTCCGATTTCGTGCGGAACGGGAATTGGTTGCTCAGGTCATGCAGTGTGCCGGGCGTGATGGATCGCCTCAAGGGACGACGGGGCCCCACCATTTTTTTGGCGGAAGGGCCAAAAAAATCGTGACCCCCATCGCCGCTGCGCGGTCGCGCCTGGGCGCGATCCCTTGACCCGCTCCATCACGCCCGCCCGCCGGCATCGTCCTTCAAACACAGGAGACGACGATGTTCACGAAGACCTTCACGATCGAGCGCCACATCGAGGAACTGCGTGCCGAATTGCGCGGAACGGCGGACGCCGAGGAGGCGGGCAATATCAAGGCCGAGCTGGACGCCATGCTTCTGGTCGCCGGTGACCTCAACCGCGAGGACGAGATGATGGCCTGACGCGGGCGCGGCGAGAGCGGCGCTTGTCGCTCTCGTTGCTGTCGTTCCCCAGCTGGATGGCTGGCCTCGCATGCAGTGGCGTGTGGCAAAGTGAGAGCGCGCAGCGGATTGCGGTGGAGGGGTGGGTAAGGCGCGAAGTGAGGTGGATGGGGAGGGTGCGGTGGAATGCAAGATTAAGGTAGTGCGGCGGTTGGGACGCCAACCGCCTGTCTGCACATAGGAATTACCGCCTCACATCCGTGAGGCGTTTGCGGCGGATCCGCCGCAATTTCTCGAACCGATTGCAAGCTGTCGACACGCGTCTTCGGTGCGCGATGCTGAGGCCATGCAGCGTGACGAAAATGAATTCGAGATCCGAATCGGCCGTGCAGCGCAGGACGTTCGTCCTGCACTGAAGCAGGTGAGAGCTGCGGTGCGGCGTGCGCCACCATCCAAGCCGAAAGGCGGCGCGCCAGTCGGACAGTCACCGGTCCGCGCCCACTTCGCGAAGGGGTCTGCCTCACGCGCGCGGCCGGTCCGCGTCACGCAGCGCCGCGTCGTGGTGAAGGCCAGGTTCGTGGCCCATGTTGCAGGGCAGGCGAAGACGCTCCGAGCCCATGTCGCCTACCTTGGCCGCGAGGGCGCCGCGCGGCCGAACCAGCCAGAGATCGCCGATCAGCGGGAGCTATCGCGTGGACAGGAGCCCTCATCCGAACAGCACATTGACGCAACGATTGGATATCTGTCGCTCGAGCGACAAGGCGGCGAAGAGCCCTTCTATGACCAGTCCCGCAAGTCCCTAGATGCGCGAGAAGCAACGCAAGGCTGGCATGCGGACAAGCGTCACTTCCGGCTCATCATCAGCGCCGAGGATGGCGCCGATCTCGGCGAGCTCCGTCCGTTCATCCGCGAGACCATGGCGCGCCTTGAGCGCCATGTCGGGACGCGCCTCCAATGGCTGGCGGTCGACCACTGGGACACCGACAATCCCCACACCCACGTCCTCCTCCGGGGCGTCCGCGCCGACGGGAAGGACCTGATCATCCCCGGCAAGGTGATGTCGGTCGCGATCCGGGAAGACGCGCAGGAGATCGTAACCCGTATCCTGGGACCGAGGCCGGAGCTAGAGCTTCAGCGAATGCGCGACCGGGATATCGGCGCCCGCGCATTCACCCGGCTCGACCGGGAGCTCATCGCCCTCGATGGTCCGGGCGGCCTCGGCAGCGCATTCCGCCACACCGACCTCCCGCGCCGCCTCGACACGCTTTCAGGGTGGGGGCTGGCCGCAGTCGGCCCAGACGGTAGCTGGCGTGTTGCCTCGGACCTGCCAGCCCAGCTCAGGCAGATCGCGGACAGCGACGAAGTCGCCCGCATCGTCGCCCGCCAGGGACGCGGCCATACGGGCATGCCTGTTCTGGCTGCCGATACGACCCGCCAGGAATCCGGCCGGCTTGTCGGCCTGGGGTATTCCGATGATGGGGCGGACAATCTCATCGCCATCATCGAGAACGGGCGCGGGGAACTTCGCTATGCACGCTTCCGGGAACCCGGCGCGCTTGCGGTTCTGGAAGACACCCCAAAAGGCGCGCTGATTGCCTTCGAGCCCCAGGAGGCCCGCATCGGCCCCTCAGACGAGGCCGTGGCGCGTGTGGCCCGCCTCAACCGCGGCCTCTACTCGGCTGACATCCACGCCCGGATGGAGGCGAACGTCCCCGACGGTCTTGTCGCCGCCAACATCAGGCGACTGGAGGCAATGCGTCGGGCTGGCCTGATCTCTCGTGGCAAGGACGGCATCTTCGACATTGCTCCTGACCATCTCGATCGTGTGCTTACCTATGAGCGCGCGCGTCTCGTCCGCGCCCCGATGG
>JAUYSA010000502.1 GCA_030696545.1 Hyphomonadaceae bacterium | reverse complement strand
CCCTCCGCCTTCGTGCGCGTCGCGCACGACCAGCCCACAGTCGTGGGTCTTATCGACCCGGCGCCGATGCCGGCGGGGTCATCTTCGCTTCAGCCCATTTCGAGAACTCCACCTTCGAGAGCGACTTGCTCTTGTCGGCGTCGTACTTGTCGAAATCGGTCTGTGTCACTTTTGAATCCGCAACCTGCACTTCGGCCAGCGACAGCGCCCCGTCGGCGTTGGCGTCATGCTTGGTGAACTTGTCTTCCGCGGCCGGCTTCGCAGCGGGTGGCGCGGTCGTCACCTGAGCGAATGCAGGCGCGGAGAGAGCAACGAACGTTGCGGTGGCGAGAATGATCTTCATCATGGGGTGATGTCCTCTACTGGAGCTCTGTTCTTGTAAGCAGGAGCGATGCGAGCATGCTCGCTCCGTGTGATCCGAACGGAGTTCCACGCGAGAGGTTTCGGGTTCCAGGCTGAACAATGCTTCATGACCTCTGCGCCATTTTTCTGGGCGAGGCTTTGCAGGCTGACTTCTCAGGCTTTTCGGTCGAAGCGCGGCAAACGTTTCGCGCAAGCCTGACGAATCTTTCACGGAAACTCGCGGCGAGGATCACGGTTCCGGTCGTTCACCGAGCCAGCCGGCGCGTGTTTCCCTTCCGCAACATCATTCGAAGCGCGTCCCTATTCTCCAAACATTTCGGGGTCGAACAGTTCGGCCGTCTTCGTTTTCCTGCGAGTCTTCTCGACTGTCACGCCTGGATAGCCCTTCAGCGGACCGACAGGCGCGCCGAGATAGGCCCAGTCCTGCAACTGGTCGATCGCGACATGGTATTTGGTCTCGCGCCCCGTCCGGCCTGCGAACAGCGCGCGCGGGAGGTTGATCATCTTCGGCGAGTGGCCGCGCTCGAACATCAGCGGCGATCCGCAGCGCGAACAGAAGTGACGCACCTGCTTGCGCTCGGCATCGGCGAAGCGCGCGATCGCGGCCTCCCCTTTGGTGACGCGCACCTTGCTCTTCCAGCACCCGACATAGGTGGCGTAGGCGGCCCCGTGCGCGCGGCGGCTGGCGGCGGAGTGATCGTGCCAGCTCCAGAAGACCGGAATGTCGGTCTCGATCTCCACCGCGCCGCACAGGCATGTGCCGGAAATGGTCGCCGGGGCGCGCATCTTCGGCGTTTTCGGCTTTTCGGGCCGCTCGGGCTTAATCTTTCCGGCCATGGCGCTTTGTCCCACTCTCTCGACGGGGAGCAGCAAACATTGGATATTGCCTGCCAATCAAGGCTCAGGCCGAAAAACCCACGAAGCGCATGGCAGACGGAACACTCACCAAATCAGCGGGAACGACCGCCGAAGGCTGGCTGACGGACAGCTGGTATTTCGCGTGCGCGTCGAAATCGCTGCCTGCGGGCAAGCAGTTCCGGCGGGTGATCCTGGGCCAGCCGGTTATGCTGGCGCGCACCGAAAAAGGCGAGGCGTTCGCCCTGCGCGATATCTGCCCGCATCGTCTGGTGCCGCTGTCGGCGGGCAAGCAGATCGAGACAGACGGACAGCCGACCATCCAGTGCCCCTATCATGGCTGGCGCTTCGGGACGGATGGCGCGTGCAAGCATATGCCGTCGCTGGTGAAGCCGGACGATTTCGCGAGCGACCGCGTGAAGGTGCGCCGTTATCCCGTGCATGAGATCAACGGGATGATTTTCGTCTATGTCGCGGACAGTCAGCGTGGCGATGATGTGCCTGCCGTGGCCGCGCCGGATTTCAAGCTAGGCAAGCTGAAGCCGAAATTCATCGTGGCGCAGATCTTCAACGCGCACATGGACGATGCAGTGGTTGGCCTGATGGACCCGGCGCATGTGCCGTTCGTGCATAACCAGTGGTGGTGGCGTCCGCCGAGCACGGGATTGCGACTGAAGGAGAAGCCGTTCGAGCCGGCGGAGCGCGGCTGGGCGCTGGCGCGGCACAAGCCTTCTGGCAACTCGCTGGCCTATAAAGCGCTGATGGGATCGGACGTCACGACGGAGATCGTGTTCCAGATTCCCGGCTTCCGGTGGGAGATCATCGAGGCGAAGCAGGCGCGCATCTTCACGCTGACATGCCTGACGCCGATCACGCTGAAGAAGACGCGGATCACGCAGATCACGTTCTGGGAGAATGCGCCCCTGCTCGACTTCGCGCTGCCGATCCTGATTCCGGCGGCGACCAAATTCCTCGGGCAGGACGGCCATATGGTGAACCTGCAGAACCAGGGGCTGGCGTATCAGCAGAACATGCTGTGGATCGACGATATCGATGTGCAGGCCAAATGGTATCGCACGCTGAAGAAGGAATGGGCGGCGTCGCGCGCCGATGGGCGGCCGTTCGTCAACCCCATCGAGCCGCGCACGCTGCGCTGGCGTAGCTGATCCATGCTGGCGCGGTTTGGCCGGATCGCTCTCGTGGCGTTGGTGTTCGCGCTGGTGGCCAGCGTCGTGATTACAGTGCAGTTCATGATGGATGGCTTGCCGTTCGATGTGCGGTTCGTCTGGGCTTGTGCGTTCTTCTCGTGCGCGCTGGTGGCCATCGCGATCGGCTATGGCTTGGGCGATGAGCTGCGGCGTGCCTGGGCTGCCGGCGGGATCGGTCAGGCTTGGCTGTGGCTGGCGATCATCGCGATCAGCGTGGGGCTGTTCTGGTCGCTGAGCGTCTGGATCGATGCCTTGGTGGGAATGAGCGTTGGCCCCTTCCCGCCGATGCTTCTGGTGCTTGGCGTGCCACTGGGCGCGATCGGCTTCCGGCGGGACCGGAAGCCGTAAGTTCACGCGTGAGCGAGCGGCGTGCTGGAGACGGAGGCAGTCTTGCCCATGGCGCGCATGATCAGCGCGATGCCAACCACCAGCAGCCACAGCTCCCACCCCATGAAGGCGTAGGGCAGCACTTCGATCACGGGCAGTTCCGGCATGGAGAGCGAGAGAAGTTCGGTCTGCCCAACGATCCAGAACGGCAGAGTGACAAGACCAGCCGCGCCGATCCATTTCATCGCGCCACCCATGCGCATCAGGGCGAGGCCGACGCCGAATGTCCACACCATCAGCAGCACCTGCCCGAGATGCTCGCCCATGCCGACGCCGGCGAAAGTGTTGAGCGCTTCGTAGGTGGAGATGGCGGCGGCGCGTTCGGCTGAGCCTTCGGCGGCCTGCACATAAGCTGTCGCGACCGCCGGGATGGCGAATGTCCAGCGCAGAAGAGCCGCAGCCTGGAAGACGCCGGAGAGAACGCCGAACAGGGTGAAGCCGGTGGCGAGTTTAGCCTTGCCGTCCTTCAACGCTTCGCCGAGGAGCATCGCCGCGAGTGCGAAGCCAATAGCGCTCAAGCCGAACGTCCACCAGGCGAGAACCAGCTGCGAGCCTCCGGCATGGAACAGCTCCAGCACTTCGCCGGCCGGGCGGCGCAGCACGTCGTCATAGTCGAACAGCGCGATCAGCGCGACGTAGGGAATGTTGGCCAGCACAGCCACTGTCGCCAGCGCAATGCCCGCATTCATCAGCGCGGGCCGGTTGTGTTCTTCGCTTTTCATGTCCGATCTCCATTTGTCACTAGTTGGTGACATACGGCGCCATCCGGGCGAATGTCAACGACTTGTCCCCGGCTGGTGACACTGATAGATTTTCATTGGAGATTCGCCATGCCCGCCAGGAAGAAAGCCGCCCCTGCCAAAGCCACCCGCGATCGCGAAGCGACCGAACAGCGCTTCATCGAGGCGGCGGCGCGGGTCATCGCGCGCGACGGCGCGGCGGGTCTGGGCGTCAACGCCATCGCGGCGGAGGCAGGCGCGGACAAGAAGCTAATCTATCGCTATTTCGGCGGACTCGATGGCCTGCTCGAAGCGATGGGCGCCAACACGGCGGTGTGGATTGGCGACGCATTGTCGGCATCGAAGGGCGACTACGGACAGCGCATGGGCGCTGTCTTTGCTGCCTATGCCGGCAATCTGCGCGGTGATCCGGTGTTGCAGAAGCTGCTCGCATGGGAACTGGCCGGGCCTTCCGACACGCTGCGCCGCATCGATGCCGCGCGCTCCAAGGCGATGTATGCGGTGATGCCGAAGCTGCGCGGCGACGAGAAGCCGCCCGAAGGCGTCGATGCGCCAGCGGTGAATGCGATACTGCTCGCGGCGCTGCACTATCTCACGCTGCGTGGGGCGACGATGGGCGGCTTCTCCGGTCTTTCACTCAAGACCGAAGCCGACTGGAAGCGCGCGATGGCTGCATTCGATGGCCTGCTCGCGCGAACCTATGAGACGGACTAGGGTGCATTGCCCCTGTCACAATTCGCTGCCCCGTCTGTAAATGTCGCTGAATGAGATGCGGAAAGCCCCTGCCCCCGCGACGGAATGGACGGCTGAACCCAGTTGAATTCTCCGCCAACTGGCGCGAGGTTGCGGCCAACGGAAAGCGGCAGGCCATGGGTCTCCGCACGGGAGGAATGGATATGAAATTGCGCACAACGATGCGACTGGCGGCCCTTGGCGTCGGCCTTGGGATGCTGGCCCTCCCCGCTGCCGCACAGGTTGCGCCCGATCATCCGGGCCGCGCGGTTTTCAACAAGTCTTGCGCGGCGTGTCACGACAACCCCGGCGCGACGCGCGCCGCGACCCTCGCCTCGATGCAGCAACAGGCGCCTGCCCGTCTTCGCGAAGTGCTCACCACTGGCGTGATGGCGCCGATGGCGGCCAGCCTCAGCCCGCAGGAAATCACAGACGTGATCGCCTTCCTGACCGCCGGTCAGGCAGCTGCGTCCGCGACATGGACGGATGCGATCATGTGCGCCGCAGACAAGCGCGGCGTCAGCCCAACCGCCTCTATCGTCTCCGCCGGTTTCGGGGTCGACCAGAACCAGACGCGTAACTTCTCCGCCGCGCAGGCTGGCCTGAAGAAGGCGGATCTCGCCAATCTCGAAGTCGCATGGTCGATCGCCTTCCCGGGACAGGGCGGCGGCACGGGCGCATCAGTGCTCAGCGACGGCACGATCTATGTGACGGGTGGACAGAAACTCATCGCGCTCGATGCGAAGACGGGCTGCGCGAAGTGGACCTATGCGGGGCAGTCGCGCAACACGCCTGCGATCGGAGAGATCGGGGGCAAGAAGGTTGTGGCGCTTGCCATTGGGCGCGACATTCACGTGGTCGACGCGGCGACGGGCGCGCCGGTGTGGAAGGCTTCGGGCCAGCCGGTGACTGGCACGGGCGGCAACATTCGCGGCGGCGTCATCTTCGCGAAGGACAAGATCGTCGTTCCGATTTCCGCCTCCGGCGTCGGCTCCGGCGCGAACCCGCGCACGGAATGCTGCACCGGCCACGGATCAGTCGTCGCGCTCAACGCGGCGGACGGCAAGCATGTGTGGGAATACCACACCATGAAAGAGCCGGAATACAACGGTCAGGTCAGCTCGCTCGGCGTGAAGCAGATGGGCCCATCAGGCGCGCCGATCTGGTCAGTCCCCGTCTATGACGCCAAGCGCAACAACATCATCGTCACATCCGGCGAGAACACCTCGCACCCGGGCACCGATACCTCTGACGCGGTGATCGCGATCAACCTGGATACCGGCAAAGTCGCCTGGCAATACCAGGCGATGGCGGCGGACGTCTGGAACATGGCGTGCGACACGGGCTCGGGCACGAATGGCCCCAACTGCCCGGTGCTGTTCGGCGGCGATGGCCGCGACTACGATTTCGGCGCCGGCGCCGTGGTCGTCACGGCTGGCGGCAAGGACATCATCCTTGCGGGCCAGAAATCCGGCCATGCGTGGGCGCTCGACCCCCTGACAGGCAAGGTGATCTGGAGCCAGCGCGTTGGCGAAGGAACGGCGCTGGGCGGTATTCACTGGGGCATCGCCACCGATGGCGTGAACTTCATCGCGCCGATCAACGATCCGCTCGGCATGTCGGCCAACAAGGCTTTCATCGCGAAGCCGGGCATGTACACGTTCGACCTCAAGACCGGGAAACCAGCCTGGTCCTACGCCGCTCAGCCCGACTGCGCAGGCGCACGCGCCACGCTCGTCACCAATTGCGAGACGAAGTACGGCTTCTCTGCCGCGCCGCTGGTCATCGACGGCGCGATCGTTGGAGCAACTCTCGGCGGGCAGGTGTTCATCTTCGATGCGACGACGGGAGCGGTGATCAACAGGTTCGACACGGTCGGCCCGGCGAAGCCGCTCAACAAGGATGTCGTCGGCAATGGCGGTTCGATTGATGCTCATGGCATCTCGGCCGGCGCCGGGATGATCTTCATCAACTCGGGCTACGGCTCATTCGGGCAGACCGGCGGCAACGTGTTGATCGCCTACAGGCCGAAGAAGTAGAAGCGGCACACACGCCAGAAAATGCAAAGCCCGCGGTTTGCGCCGCGGGCTTTGTCGTTCTGGAAGCGCTGGCGCCCTACTTGCCGAAGCCCATCGCGTCGATCTTGATGAAGGCTGGTCCGAGAATGACGAGGAACAGCACCGGCAGGAAGACCACGATCATCGGAACCGTCAGCTTGGCAGGCAGGGACGCCGCCTTCTTCTCGGCTTCCGTGATCCGCATGTCGCGGTTTTCCTTGGCCATGACGCGCAGCGCCGCGCCCATGGGCGTGCCGTATTTCTCGGCCTGCACCAGCGCCATCGCGACGCCCTTGACGCCCGGATGGTTGGTGCGCTCGGCGAGGTTGTAATAGGCCGTCCGGCGATCCGACAGGTAGGACAGTTCGGCGGTCGTCAGCGCCAGTTCCTCGGCCAGTTCGACAGACGCCGTACCGATTTCCTCGCCCACGCGCGCGAACGCGCCTTCGATCGACATGCCTGACTCGACGCAGATCAGCATCATGTCGAGCGAGTCGGGGAAGGCGCGCATGATCGATGAGCGGCGCTTCGTGATCAGGTTTTCGAGATAGATGTTGGGACCATAGAAGCCCGCAGCAAAGCCGCAAACGATCACGCCAATCTTCATCGGAAGCTGCAAGCCGTGGTCATTGACGAACCAGATATAGACGAACGCCGCGATGCCGAACACGATCGGCATGGAGAAACGGCAGAAATAGAAGATCGAAACGGGCTTCGGGCCGCGCAGGCCAGCCTGCGTAAGTTTCTTCAGCACGCCGGGGTCTTCCAGCATCTTCACGAGGTCGAGCTTGTCGACGACCTTCTTCATCGCGCTGGTGTCTTGGACGCGGATGGATTTCTTGGACTCGCCCTCCAGCGCAGCGCGGCTCTTCTTGCGCAGTTCCTCGCGCCGGTTGGAGACAGCTTTCAGGCGTGTCGCCAGCTTGTCGCCGCTGAAGGCAGGCGCAGCCAGCGTCAGTATGGTCGCGAAGGTCGCGAGTGCGGCGAACGCCGAAGCCAGCGTCACCGGATCGGTGAGGAATGAGACCCAGTCCATCTCCATGGCCGTGTTCCCTTCCCTAGATCGCGAAGTTGATCATCGAGCGCATGATATAAATACCAGTCGCCATGAGGCCGGCCGCGATCAGCAGGATCAGGTGGCCGAGATCGGTTACGAAGAGCGACATGATGTAGCCAGGCGTCGACAGATAGACGAGCAGCATCACGATGATGGGCAAAGAGCCGATGATCATCGCGGAGGCTTTCGCTTCGGATGACAGCGCCTTGATCTTCTCGCGCAGCAGCTTGCGCGAGCGCAGCACGGTCGACAGGTTGCCCAGCGCTTCCGACAGGTTGCCGCCGGCCTTCTGCTGGATGTTCAGTACGATGTTGAAGAAGTTCACTTCCTGGATCGGCGTGCGCTGATACATACGGTCCAGCGCCTGCGGAACTTCGACGCCCATCGCGATAGCGTCGCACACGGCCTGGAATTCTCCCGCCAGCGGCTGAGGGCTCTCACGCGCAATCATCTTCAGGCATTCATGCAGCGGCAGGCCAGACTTCACACCGCGAACGATAACGTCGATGGCGTCGGCAAACTGGCTGATGAACTTCTTCTGGCGTCCGGCGATCTTCATGCCGAGGAACCAGCGCGGCGCCCCAAAGGCAGCCGCGAACGAGATGCCAGCCGCAGCCAGAAGCATCACGTCCTTGTTCAGCTTCATCCCGAAGAACAGCCCGACAAAGGTTGCAACGCCCGCGATCGCGGACGCGGCCCAGAACATCGGCACTGTGATGTTCAGGCCGGATTGCTTGATCTTATCTTCGATCGACTTGCCGACGCGCTTCTTGCGGTTCGCTTCTTCGCGATCACGCAGCGCCTTGGTGGTGGCATCCATCTGCTTGCGACGCGCAAGGGTCGCAGCGTCCGCCCCGCCTCCCCGGCGCACAGTGCCATCGCTGATGGCTTTCAGGCGCTTGGATTGCTTACCCCGACCCGACCCGCCCGCGAAGACGAGGCCGAGGCCTGCGATCGCGACAAAAGCCAGACCAGCGATCGCATAGGTCATCAACTCGGGCGTCATCAGCGTCCACCCTCTTCCAGCGCATCGAGGGCCCGGCCCAGATCCGCTTCCATGTTGAAGTATTTGGCACGCTCCCAGAAGCGCGGACGGCCGATGCCGGTGCCGCTGTGCGTGCCGATCAGCTTGCCGTCCTTGTCTTCGCCGGTGATCTCGTAGCGCATCACGTCCTGCGTCACGATCACATCGCCTTCGAGGCCCATGACTTCCGTGATCGACACGATCTTCCGCGAACCGTCGCGCAGGCGCGAAGCCTGGATCACGACGTCGATCGAGCCTACGATCATCTCGCGGATCGTGCGCTGGGGCAGCGTGAAGCCGCCCATGGTGATCATCGATTCCAGACGCGAGAGACCTTCGCGCGGGGTGTTGGCGTGCAGCGTACCCATTGAACCGTCGTGGCCGGTGTTCATCGCCTGCAGAAGATCGAACGCTTCAGGTCCGCGAACCTCGCCCACGATGATCCTGTCGGGACGCATACGCAGGCAGTTCTTGACCAGGTCGGTCATCGTCACGCGGCCCTGCCCTTCAAGGTTGGGCGGACGCGTCTCAAGACGCACGACGTGCGGCTGTTGCAGCTGAAGTTCGGCCGCGTCTTCGCAGGTGATGACGCGCTCGCCAGGCGCGATGAACGCCGTCAGCGTGTTGAGCAGCGTCGTCTTGCCCGAGCCCGTACCGCCAGAGATCAACACGTTGCAGCGGCACGCGCCGATGATGCGCAGGATTTCGGCCCCCGGCTCCGAGATCGAACCGAAACCGACAAGATCCGTGATCTTGAGCTTGTCCTTCTTGAACTTACGAATGGTGAGCGCGGGGCCGTCGATGGCCAGCGGCGGGGCGATGACGTTGACGCGCGAGCCGTCGGCAAGGCGCGCGTCGCAGATCGGCGAAGCTTCATCGACGCGGCGGCCAACTTGGCTCACGATGCGCTGGCAGATGTTCATCAGCTGCGCGTTGTCGCGGAAACGGATGTTCGTGCGCTGGATCTTGCCGGCGACCTCGATATAGGTCGTGCCCGCGCCGTTGACCATGATGTCGGCGATGTCGTCGCGCGCCAGCAGAGGCTCAAGCGGACCGTAGCCGAGAACATCGTTGCAGATATCCTCCAGCAGCGTTTCCTGCTCGGCCACCGACATGACGACGTTCTTGATCGAAACGATCTCGATGACGATGTCGCGGATCTCTTCGCGCGCCGATTCCTGATCGAGCTGGGCCAGCTGGCTCAGATCGATCGTATCGATCAGCGCGTTGAAGACTTCTGTTTTGGTCCGGTAATACTCGTCCGAGCGGTTGTCGATCGCCGCAATTTTCTCCTTAGGCGGAGGCGGCGGGGCGATCCTCGAATTTGCCTTGCTCGAAGCAGCTGGCTTCGGAGGCGGCGGCGCACCAGCGGATTTTAGCGGCGGCGGCGGCGGATCGTTCTGCGTGGAAGCGGCCCTGGGCGCAGGCGGAGGAGGAGCGGCAGCAGCAGGACGCGCCGCCTCGACCGCCACTGGCGTGGGGAGAGC
>JAUYSA010000262.1 GCA_030696545.1 Hyphomonadaceae bacterium | reverse complement strand
ATCTGCAAGCCGACGATCTCGAACTTGAAAGGCGAGTCGGTGTTGCGCGCGACGTGCTCCATGACGCTGGCCCCGGCGCCCTCGCGGTGCAGGAAGACAGGCAGGACCGTTCCTTCTTCGCCGCCCTCGTCGCGGACGTTTTCGAACAGAGCGAACTGCTTGTCGGTGCCTAGGGCGCCGAGCGCGTCGGCGAAGCTCTTCTTGGTGCCCGTGAACTTTTGTCCGGTGAGCGCGGCCTTCTTTCGAAACAGGGAGAATTGGATCATGTAGCGCTTGGCCATGTCGAACGCCTTGTCCGCGTTGACCGGTTGCGGATCTCGGGGCATGGACCCAGGCAGCGCTTCGTTCTGTTTGATGAGAAAGGCGAATTCGGAGTAGAGCGTGCCGTAGGCGTCCCTCTCAGCCTCGCGCGGAAACAGGTGGCAACGGTCGTCGTCCGAGTCGCTCTCCGCGAGGAAATTGTCGAAGCCTTCGAACTCCCAGTCTTTCAACCCACCTGGTTGGCCCGTCTCCCAGTAGCCTTGGATGGCCTTGATGACGCCCGCACGGCAGTGCAGATAGGACATGAGCACGGCCTGCACCATCCGCGCGCGCCGATGCTGCGACTGCTCGTCCATCTCCTCGGGAGTCGAGGCTTGAAGGAACGCGTTGACGAATTGCAGCTGCTGCTCGCCGGCGATGTCGATGCTCAGGGGGTGGAGAACCAGGCGGGCGATCGCTCCCGACACGGCCTTCGTCCACGGGTATTCGCGCCACTCCGCGTAGTCTTCCTCATGGCGCTTCCACATGAACGCCATGCCGGTCGCCGCGACCCACTCGCCCACGGCGATGATGCTGGTCAGGAAGTGGAAGAACTCCGTGCCTTCGGACAGCTCGAACTCGTGCTCCGGGATGCTTAGCCGCTCGGAGCAGGCGGCGGCGATCTCTCGGCGCCGGGGCTCAAAAAAGTCAAGGGCGCGCCGCTCATGCTCGACTTCAAACGCCTTCTGCAGTTGAGCCTTGGTGAATTCAGCCATGCTTGCTCGCATCTTCTTGTTTGGGCCGCGCCGAACACGAAAACGCGACGCGAGCGAAGCATTGTTGCCGGTCTCGCGGGCGTCCGAAGCTAAGGGTTTCCCCAGTCCCGCCCGCGTTTCGTCGCCGCCCGCGGCGGCGGCTTTTATGCGTCCCTGCTGCGCCGACAGTCATCCCGGCGAGGTCGCGCTTTGGAGGCCGAAGGCCGCCGCGTCTCGCTCCCCCGCCCTGCGCTGGACTCAGAGCGCCATCGCCCGCCTCCCCCGCGACTTTGCCTCGGGCACGGCTTGGGCGATCTCCAAGCCTTCGATGGTCGATAGAAGTCGTGCCACTCCCGCGCGCTCCGAGGGGCGGCCCGCGCCGAACTGCTCGAGGTCGTCGCGCGCGTCTCCGAGCGGACCCTTGATCTTCAACAGCGCTTTGACGACGTTCTCCTCGCGAATCAGGTCTCGGTGTGACGACAGCGCCGCGGAGATGGCGGAAGCCACGACTGCCGCTTTGAGAAGCCAAGGGTAGTCGTCCTCGTCCCAGCCATCGCTTGTGGCCACGCGCAACGCGTCGACGAGCGCGAGCAAGGCCCCCGCGTTGGCGGATGCCGCAAGCTCGCGGATCGCCAGCGCCGCCTCGATGCCGATTTCCGCGCGCCACGCGCCCCTTTTTTGCCACTTGCCGCGCTCGACGAAATTCAGGGCCGAGGCGCAGTCCCCGTCCGTGCAACCCCAGTAGGCATAGCAGCTCAGATCAGACGTCTTCGTCAACTTCGCGACGCTGGACTCGAATTCTTTGATGCCGCCCGTCGCGTAGCAGCGCCAGGCGAGCGATCCGTCTTTGCCGCGCGCCGGCTCCAATCTGAAATCGCAGTTCCCGTTTCCGCTGACATCCGCGTGCTTGGCTTGCAGAGACTCGATCGCGGCGCGCGCCGAGGCGATCGCCTCGGCGGAGCCCTCGAAGCGGTATGCGTAGTCGATCATCGTTCCCATCTTCATTCCTTCCATTGGCCACGAAGGCCGTCTTTGTTCGTTGCTGTCAGGAGCGACCTCGCGGCCCCCCTCGGCGAAAGTCGGCCGCGAGGCCGACAAGTTCTCGTTTCAGTTCGTGGCGGCGCGCCTCAGAGCGCGCGCGACCGCTGGCGCGCCACGGGAGCAGGAGCAAGCATCGACGAGAGTTCTTCGCTCTGTGCAGACGCGTCGAGCTCGAAGCGAACTTCTGAGCTGAGCGCGGCGATGTTGCCGCCCAGAGCCCCCATGACAGCCAGCAACCCGCCAGGTTTTTGCTCCCTGTCGGTCCATCCCAGCACGGCCGCGCGCGCCCCTCCGCGAATCCTGGACCAATGAGGCGAAGCCGGGTCCAAATCGTTGAACTCGACGAACAGCTTCTTGACGAAGTCCATGGCGCGCTCGTTGCGCCGACCCGCGCAGTAAGCCACCAGCCAGCGCAGGCAGGCATGGGCTTGCTGGCCAAACGCCTGCCAAAGGATGCTCGCGGTGTAGGGCTCCCCGTCCGCGTGGCGAGCCACGAACTCCAGGTCCAGGATGGTGCCGCCCGCCGCGTTGGCGGCGGCCTCGAAGACTTGCAGCATCTCAGGACTGTCGTCGGCCATGACGTTCATCACGGCCTGGTGCCCGGTGAACCAGCGGCCGTCGGTGAAGAGTTCGAAACTAAATCCGGTCGTTGCGGCGTGCGGACACTTCGGCGCGCGCCCAGCCGTGAGCCTCCGCGTTGCCGCCAACCCTCCTTCTCGCCGATCGCGCTTCGCGCTTGATGCCTTGCCCATGTCCAGCTCCTTTGCGGTCTGCGTCGGACACAAGCGCCGAGGCATTGAGCGAAGTTTGGATTCGAAACGCTCCGCAAAACCGTTGGGATGTGGGCTCGAGCGCCTGCGCGCGCCTATGAGCGGACGCGCGCGTCAGCGCGCTCTAACGCGCCCGAAGGGCGGCGCCAGGGGACGTAAACTGCCGCTTGAAACGCACGGAGAAAAAATGCCTGCAAGCGCGAACGACAAGGCGGCCTCGGTGGCGACGGAGACACGGGGGCCGCGTGGAAAGAAGCCGCCGCCGCTAACCAACGAGCAGGCGGCAGTCATCGGCGCGCTCGCGTCGCTCCCCGCGCGCGCGCGCAAGATTCTGCCGCTGACACCCAAGCAAGTGTCCGCGCTTCTCGGCGGGCGCGCCCCAACGACGATGCGCAAGGACCGGAGCGACCAACGCGCCGCGATAGAGGGCGGCCGGAAAGTGGATCCGGGGCACCCAATGTCGCTTCCCTACGTCCCGCCAGTCGGCTCGGAGCGGGAGGTCCAATACTTGGCGCAGGATGTGCTCGACTACCTCGAGCGTCGAGCGAAGCTCGTCGACCGAAGCTTCTTGAAGCGCGGCTCCGCCGATCCCACGATGCGCGGGCTGCAAAGCTGGATGTCTTTGGCCTCTCCGTCGGAGACATGGCCTTTCGTCATCCAAGAAGACGGGCGGCCACTCGACATGGCGGAGGCCATAGCGACCGGGCGGCTCACCGAGCACGCCCAGCGGCTCAACCTCAGGGAGTTCTGCGACCGCCTCGCGGAGGCGGCTAGCCGCTCGGGGACGCGGACTGAGCGCGCGGAGCTCGAGCGGCGCACGCCGCGCGCGCGAGCGCCCGAACCCAAGCGCGAAGAACGCTGGAAGAAGCCAGGCGGGCCGATCTGACGGAGTGTCCGGATGCGCGCTAATCTCGCGCGCATGGATTTCGACACCCTTCGCTCTTCGTTCGAGGCGGTGCCCGGTTGGAGCTGGGCGCTCCAAGCCGTCGGGCTCGCCACCGCATACGTCGGCGCCGAGCTCAACGCAAGGCAGCGCATCGAGGGCTTCCACGTGTGGCTCGCGAGCAATGTGGCCTTGGCGGCGCTGCACGCGGCGAGCCATCTTTGGCTGCTGCTGGTCCTCGATCTGCTTTTTCTGCGGGTCAACGTGCTCGGCATCCGTCGCTGGCGCCGCGACGCCAGCCTGGCGACCGCCTCATCGCCGCCAGCCGAGGGCGCGGCTCGAACCGTCTGACGGCCGGCGCCCGGGTGCCGCGAGCGGCTACGCCGAAGTGGAGCCGCGCCGCGGCGCCTCCCGCGAGACGCTCCTGATTTCGCTCTTCTCCACCGCCGCGTCGAGCCGCTGGTGCTCGCGCGACAGCACGCGCTGGACCGCTTGGACGAGCCTGCGATGGCTGGCCAAGTCGGTCCAAGTGCTCGCGGCGGCCTCATGGACCGGGAGGAAAACGATGTCCCCGTCCTCCGCCTCGAGCAGCTCGGCCAACGTGCCGGACGCCACCGCGCCCTCCACTTCGCCGCGTTCGTTCACGTAGTAGGCGGCCTCTTGCGCGAGGTCCGCCAGGGTGTTGACGAACGTCTGCCCTTTGAAGTGGGCGGCTTGGCTAACGCGCGAGACCTTGGTCTTTTCGCACCAAACTCGAATGTCGCCCAGGCGATACCGGACGTGCTGGTTCGTGCCGGGGTGCTTGCGCGGGGCAGCATCGCCCTCCTCAGGCTCCGCTTTCCTCTTACGCCCCTTCTTAGGCCAAGGCTCCATGGGAATGCCACCTTGGAGGTAATTGGGACCCGTGCCGTCGACCCTCATGGATCCGACCTTGCGTTCTGAGAGTTCCATCAACGCGGCGAACTGCGCGGGGCTCAGGGCGACGTCTTCGGCTAAGTCGCCGACCCTGCTTTTGGCCGCCTCGATGAGGATCGCGACGCGCTCCTCTGGAAGGATCTCGGAGATCAGTTGATCCATGGTCGCAGCGCTGTTGGTCACTTTGCCTCCTGGCTTCGATCTTGGCTTGTGGAACTCAGCTCAATTCTGTCTCAACAGACGTCGGCTCCTGCGCCTCCGCCTTGCGAGGCCTCCCGGTGCGCGGCTTGGGCGGCCGGCAAGCGTGCCGAGGCGGCGCCGGCATCATGGGCCAATCGACCGGCTTCAAGTCGTTGTAGACGTTGGGCCCCTTCGAGAGCATCTCCTGCTCCACCTTCTGCATCCACATGCGCAGGTCCGCCCACTCCGCGTCCGTGTAGCGGTCGGTGACCGTCGTGTCCGAGTGGTTGAGGAAGTAGCGGATGATGCCCTCGGGCACGCCCACGTGCTCGGCGATCCGTCCGAAGGTTCTGCGAAGGTCGTGCCGCGTGAGCTTCTGGACTTCGATCTCCTCGCGGATGTCGTCGAGGAGATCGCTGGCGTCCTTGTAGTGGCCTAGGTTCGAAGAGCGGCTCCTGGCCGGGAACACGAACTTGCGCGATTTGGCGCCAAAGCCGCGCCGCTCGGCCTCCTTCGCCGCGGCTCGCTGCCGCTGCCTCAAAAGCTCGAGGGCGAACGGGGTGATCGGCAGTTTGTGGCTCAGGAAGTTCTTCGTCTTGTAGAAGAAGACGTAGGGGCCCTCCTGGTCCCCGTTGCCCGAGAGCCAAACGTGGCTTGTCGCGGTGCGCCCCTCGCCCTCGTCCCCGATCGGGTCGAGGAGCTCGCCCCAGACCAGGTCGGCGTGCTCGCTCTTGCGGCAGCCCCACAGGAGCATCAGCAGCAAGTAGTGCGCGCCCGTGCAGTTGTCGTTCACGTCCTTCTTGGACCAAGTCGCTTCGAGAAACTTTCCCAGGGTCTCGGTGCGCGAAAGCGGATTGCGCACGCCTTTCGCGCGCCGCTGCTTCTCGAGGGTCAGCGCGTCGCGATATCGCCCGTGTTGCACGAGCGTGTCGAAGGGATTGGCGGCCAAAGTCGCCTCGCGCCGCTGCACTTGCGCGGCGAGCTTCTCCCGGTCGATGCACCAGGTGACGGCGCGCGATGCCCATCGGAAGTTCTGCTCGTTGGACGAGGGGACGCGATCCTTGTCGATGCCGAACTTGGCGTCGATCTCCTCCGGCGTGAGCTCCACGACCCTGCGCCCGGCCCAGCCCAGCGCCTTCATCCGCGCCGCCGCCCGGTCATAGACCCGCAGGGTCTCGTCAGACGCGGGGCGCGAGCGCTCGACCAAGTGCTGGCGGTAGTCGCCCATCGCGTCGCCCAGCGTGAGCTCGCCCGCGATGCGCTGCCTAGCGATCTCATTGGGGTTGCGGCCCGTGTCGAGCATCTGCAAAGCCATCTGGGCGGCGCGCTTCCGGGCCTTGGCGATGTCGTCGAAATCGGCGACGTTGCCGATCTTCGCCAAGATCGATTTGCCGTGAACTTTCCTGCGAAGGATGTAAGTCTTCTTGCCGGCGACCTTCACCCCGAAGCCCGGGGGCGAATCGCGGCTGCTGTCCCATAAGATGTAGCTCTTCGAGAGGGGATCGTCTTCGGTGGCGAAGGCTAGCTTCCCCTTGCTGTCGTAGCCCAAGGGCGGCCGTGGAAGCCGCAACCGTTTAATGAAACCGTCGTTCAGCTCGGCGCGCAACGGCGGCGCCCGCCTGGACTTGTCCTCGCCGACGCCCGCTTCGGCGCTATCCGCAACATTCGCCATGGACACTCCTCGACTGGCTTTGCCCCGCCAGCGGGGGACTGCGCGTCATCTCGAAACCCTTGCTGCGCGCGGTCTTCCGACTGGTGAGCTCGCGAGGGGGACCAGAATTAGAGTTTACGGCAATTTGGTGGAATCAGTTCCCCTATGGCGCTCCTTGAGCGATGATTCACTTTGCCGCACTCGGCTCGTGAAGAGCCTCTCGGCGCGCCTGAAAGGGGTCAAAAGTGCTTGATTCGAAAGGAAAAACGCCCGAACTGACGGTGCCGGTCCAGACCGGTGCAAATCGGTCAGAGGAGCTGACTAAACATACCCCCATGATGGCGCAGTACCTCGCCATCAAGGCCGAGCATCCGGACACGCTCGTGTTCTATCGGATGGGCGACTTCTACGAGCTGTTCTACAGCGACGCAGAAAAGGCGTCTCGCCTGCTCGACATCACGCTGACCCGTCGCGGCAACTCCGGTGGCGAGCCCGTGGTGATGGCGGGCGTACCCTTCCACTCGATGGAGGGCTACCTTGCCCGACTGATCCGGCACGGCGAGTCGGTCGCGATCTGCGAGCAGGTCGGCGATGTGGCGACCTCCAAGGGCCCCGTCGAGCGCAAGGTGATGCGGGTCGTCACGCCCGGCACGCTCACGGACACTGAACTGCTGAACGACAAGTCCGAAGCCATGCTGCTGGCCGTGCACCAGGGCTCGCGGCACAAGCTCGGGCTGGCCTGGCTGAGCGTCACGCAAGGCGCCTTGCAGCTGGGCGAATGCGCCGGTGATGAACTCGAATCATGGGTTGCACGCATCGGCCCGAGCGAGCTGGTGTTCAGTTCCGGCGTCACACCCGTTTTTGCACAGCGACTGAAGGCCATGAAGGCCGCGTCTTCTTTCTCGCTGACCGAGCGCCCCGACTTCCAGTTTGACGCCGGCCTGGGCCTGCGCAAGCTCCTGGGCCAGCTCAATAGTGCAACGCTCGCGGCCTGGGGCGCCGATGAGATGCTGCACGCACATGCCGCCGCGTCGGCCCTGCTGACTTTCGCGGAACACACGCAGGGCCGGGCGCTTTCGCACGTGCAGAGCCTGCAGGTCCAGCGCGATGACGAGTTGATCGACCTGCCCGTCACCACACGGCGAAATCTCGAACTCGTGCAGACCTTGCGCGGCGAAGACTCGCCCACCGTGTTCTCTTTGCTGGACACCTGCCTGACCGGCATGGGCAGCCGCATGCTCAAGTGCTGGCTGCTGGAGCCCCGTCGCGAGCGCACGCAGGCGGTGATGCGCCATGAGGCCATCGCCACCTTGCGCGGCGGACTCTGGCAACGCCTTCGCACGGAGATGAAAGGCTGCAGCGATGTGGAGCGCATCACCGCGCGCATCGCCTTGCGACAGGTCCGTCCGCGTGAACTGGTGGGATTGAAGCAGTCGCTCGAAAAGTCATGGCAACTCGCCTTGCAGCTGCACGACGTGGACGGCTTGCTGGCCGAGATCGCGGCGTCGATGTCGCCGCCCCACGGCTGCACGGAGGTGCTGGCGCGCACCATCCACGCAGAGCCGGCCGCGCTGATGCGCGATGGCGGCGTGATCGCAACAGGGCTTGATGCAGAGCTCGACGAGTTGCGGGCGATCCAGGACAACTGCGACGGCTTCCTGCTCGAACTGGAAGCGCGCGAACGCGCCCGAAGCGGGATTGCCAACCTGCGGGTGCAGTTCAACAAGGTGCACGGTTTCTACATCGAAGTCACGCAGGGGCAACTCGACAAGGTACCGGCTGATTACCGCAGGCGCCAGACGCTCAAGAACGCCGAGCGGTTCATCACACCGGAACTCAAGGCCTTCGAAGACAAGGCGCTGTCCGCCCAGGACCGGGCGCTCGCCCGGGAAAAATGGCTCTACGAACAGCTGCTCGACCAGCTGCAGGCGCATGTTCCCGCATTGACGCGCCTGGCTCGTGCGATGGCCTCGCTCGATGCGCTGTGCGCGCTGGCCGAACGCTCGCTCACGCTCAACTGGTGCCGACCGCAATTCATGCGCGAACCCGGCATCGAGATCGTCAAGGGACGTCACCCCGTGGTCGAAAGCCGCCTGGCCGAAACCAGTGGCGGAAGTTTCATCGCGAACGACACGCGCCTGGGGCCCAGGCAGCGGATGCAGGTCATCACAGGGCCCAACATGGGCGGCAAATCGACCTACATGCGGCAAGTTGCGCTGATTTGCCTGCTGGGTTCGATGGGCTCATACGTTCCTGCCGCATCGTGCCGCCTCGGACCGATGGACGCGATCCATACCCGGATTGGTGCGGCTGACGACCTGGCCAACGCGCAATCGACATTCATGCTGGAGATGACCGAAGCCGCGCAGATCCTGCACGCCGCCACATCGAATTCTCTGGTGCTGATGGATGAGATCGGCCGGGGTACCTCCACTTTCGACGGACTTGCGCTGGCCTCGGGGATCGCCGCGCACCTGCATGACAGGACGCAGTCGTTCACACTTTTTGCGACGCACTATTTTGAACTGACGGAGTTCCCCGCAAAGCACCACTGCGCCGTTAATGTGCATGTCAGCGCCGCCGAGTCGGGCAGTGACATCGTCTTTCTGCACGAGATCCAGCCGGGTCCGGCCAGCCGCAGCTATGGCATACAAGTTGCAAAACTGGCCGGCATGCCCGCGGCCGTGGTCAACCATGCGCGCCACGCCCTGACAGCGCTGGAGAACCAGCAGACTCAGGCTCGCGAGCAGGTAGACTTGTTCGAAGCGCCGCCCGCCGCCGACGCGCCCATGCACAGCGCAGTCGAAGCGGCGGTGGGCGCACTGAACCCCGATGCGATGAGCCCGCGTGAAGCACTCGACGCCCTGTATCAACTCAAGAAGCTGACTGAAAAGCTGGCTGATATCAAATGACCTATTGCGTCGGCATCAAGCTCAACGCCGGACTGGTGTTTCTCTCCGACTCCCGTACCAACGCGGGCGTGGACAACATCAGCACCTTCCGCAAGATGATCGTGTACGAGCGCCCCGGCGATCGCTTCATGGTGCTGCTTTCTGCGGGCAACCTCAGCATTGCGCAGTCGGTGCGCGAGATGCTGCAGGTCGAGCAGCTCAAGGAAGGAAAAGACGGCGAAACCATCACCATCTGGAATGCCAACAGCATGTTCGATGCCGCGCGCGTTCTGGGTAACGCGGTGCGCCATGTCTATGACCGCGACGCTGAGGCGCTGAAGAACTCTGGCGTCGACTTCAACGTCGGCCTCATCTTTGGCGGCCAGATCCGCGGCGAAGGCATGCGGCTTTTCCAGGTGTATTCGGCCGGAAATTTCATCGAAGCGACGCCCGAAACGCCGTATTTCCAGATCGGCGAATCCAAGTACGGCAAGCCGGTGCTCGACCGCGTGCTCACGCCCGACACGCCCCTGGATGAAGCGGCCAAGTGCGCCCTAGTGTCGATGGATTCGACGATGAAGTCGAACCTGTCGGTCGGCCCCCCGCTGGATCTGGTCGTGTACGAGACCAACAACTTCCAGACCGAAAAGATCGTCTCGATCGACATGCAGAACCCCTACTACCGCATGCTGCACAGCAGCTGGGGGCAAAAGCTGCGCGAAGTCTTCGACAGCCTCGATGACCCGGTCTGGGACGACGCGCATACCGACACGCCGCTCAAGGTTGACACGGGGCGCAGCAAGCCGCTCAAGAAGATCACGCGGCCCGACGAGCGGCTGATTTGACGCCCATCGTTTTCTCGCACGCCAACAGTTTCCCGGCGGCGACCTACACGGCGCTTTTTGCCGACTTGCGCTCGCGCGGTTTTCTGGTCAAGGCCGTCGAGCGTTTCGGTCACGAAGAGCGCTATCGGGTGACCAATAACTGGCCTGGACTTGTGCAACAGCTGCACGACTTCACCGCACCGATTGTCGAAAAACGCGGTGAGCCCGTGTTCCTGGTGGGGCATTCGCTGGGCGGATTCTTGAGCCTGATGTGCGCAGCGCGCCATCCGCATCTGGCGCGTGGCGTGTTGCTGCTCGATTCACCCCTGCTGGGCGGCTGGAAGGCCACGGCCTTGGGCGCGATGAAACGAACGCAACTCGTGGGTTCGGTGTCGCCGGGTCGCGTCAGCCGCAAACGCAAGAACCGCTGGCCGTCGGCCGATGATGCGCTGGAGCATTTCCGGCACAAGAAGGCCTTTGCCAAATGGGAAGAGCGGGTGCTGGCCGACTACATCAAGCACTGCACGCACGATGAAGACGGAGAACGCATCCTGAGCTTCGATCGGGACGTCGAGACGGCGATCTACAACACGCTGCCTGACAACCTCGACCGCCTGCTCAAGCGCCACCCGCTCAAGTGTGAAGTGGCGTTCATTGGCGGGCGTCAATCCGAAGAGATGAAGCAGGTCGGCATGGCGATGACCCTGGATGTCACCCGTGGCCGCATGATGATGCTCGATGGCAGTCATCTGTTTCCGATGGAAAAACCGGGTGCAACGGCGGCCGCGATCGAAGCGGCGCTACGCGGTTTCGACTTCAGCTGACGACCGGGTCGGGTGCTCACCCCGCCCCTTCACCCCGCCCACTTCACCACACCCGTCCACGCCGTCAGCAGCACCACGATGCCAAACGCGATCCGGTACCAGGCGAATGCGACAAAGCTGTGCGTGGAGATGTACCGCAGCAGCCAGCGAACGCACAGCCAGGCGCTGACAAACGAGAAGAACAGCCCGACCGCAAACATCGGCAGGTCAGCCATCGACAGCAGCGCCCGCTCCTTGATCAGGCTGTACACCCCCGCACCGATCAGGGTCGGAATCGCCAGGTAGAACGAAAAATCAGTCGCCGCCTTGCGCGACAGGCCGAGCAACATGCCGCCGATGATGGTCGCGCCGCTCCGGCTCGTTCCGGGGACCATCGCCAGGCATTGCACCAGCCCCACCTTGAGCGCGTCTTTCCAGGTCATGTCATCCACGTCGTTCACGCGAACCGCTGAAGGCGGGCGCTTTTCGGCCCACAAGATGATGAAGCCGCCGATGATGAAAGTACTTGCCACCACCGCCGGCGTGAACAGGTGCTCCTTGATCATCTTGCCCAGCACGAGCCCCAGAAGGACGGCCGGAATAAACCCGATCACGACGTTGAGCGAGAACTTCTGGGCCGATCGCTGCGTGGGAAGTGCCACCAGCGTGTCACGGATCTTCTGCCAGTAAACGATGATCACGGCGAGGATCGCGCCGGTCTGGATGGCGATGTCAAAGACCTTGGCCTTCTCGTCGTCAAAGCCCAGCAAGGCGCCCGCAAGGATGAGGTGGCCCGTGCTGGAAATGGGCAGGAACTCAGTCAGGCCCTCGACCACACCCATCACCGCAGCTTTGGCCAACAACACGAAATCCACACGCGCTCCTTGAAGTGGCAGCGATTATCGATGCATCCGGTCGCCGCAATCAGCCGTATGCTGGTGTCATGGCCTCGCTCACCTTCATCGCACCCGGAAATCGCGCTGCCGTGATAGGCTTCCTGCACGCGACAACGATGGCCGATATCCAACTAGACCCAGCTGCTTCCACGATGATCCGGGATGCACAACTGGCAGCGCTGCTTCGGTCGGCGGCCGCCGGAAACGCTCGCGCTTTCGAAGAGTTCTACACAGGCACCGTCCCCTACGCTTTGGCCGTGGTCCGCCGGATCGTCGGCGCTTCGCATGCACAGGACGTTCTGGCCGACTGCTATTTCCAGGTCTGGCGCGAGTCGAGCCGTTTTGACGCCGAGCGCGGCAGTGCAGTCACCTGGTTGCTCACCATCGCACGCAGCAGGGCCCTGGACAGGCTGCGCCAGGAAGCACTGCGCCACGGCGGCATGTCAGGTGCTCCGGCGCACAACCCGGACGACACCCGTCCGCACGAGGACCCGGGCCCCGATGCGCTTTTGGAGAGCGTCGAACGCAAAAGCCGGCTGCACGCGGCGCTCCTTGCTTTGTCGCCGCACGAAAGATGGGTGCTGGGTCTGGCGTACTTCAAGGAACACACCCAGAGCGAGATCGCGGAGCTGACCGGATTTCCGTTGGGCACCGTCAAATCGCTGATGACGCGCGCCCAGCAAAAACTGCGCATTGCGCTCGACGCGGCAAGCGTCAGGCAATTGACATGAGCGACAAACAATCGCCCCTGGATCCCGAAGTCGTCGCTGCCCTGAACGCGGCGGCGCGCCCTGTTGATCCCGCCGATCCAGCCAATGCTGCGGCCATCGAGCGCGTGCGGGCCCAGGTGATGCAGATGATTGCTGCCGACTCGGCACGGCATCACGTGGTCATCAAGCCCGATGACGGGACATGGCATCCATTCGTGCCCGGCATCACACGAAAGGTGCTTTCAATTCAGGACGGCGTGATGTCTTACCTGCTGAAGTTCGAGCCGGGCGCGGTTTTGCCTGCTCACCGCCACCCCATCGACGAGGAATGCGTCGTCCTTGAAGGCACCCTCAAGCTGGGCGGGCATTTGCTCCCTGCCGGTAGTTTCCACCGTGTGCCCCGCGACGTGCTCGACTGCGAGAGCTCCAGCGACGAAGGCACCGTTATTTACCTGCGCGGCGCATCGCCCCGGTCTGATCACCTGATCTGATTGATTCCGGCGCTGCATTTCGCGCCGCGCCGCTGCCCGTTCACTCCCCGATCCGGCAATTCCATCGCTTTGCGATAGCCGAGCCGCGAGCGCCCCGGCAAAGTCCAGACATCGCAAACCCACGCCACACAAGGACTCACCATGCTGCTCCAGCTCATCGTCAACCAGCCGCACGTCTTGCTGCAGATCCTCAAGGCCACGCC
>JAUYSA010000423.1 GCA_030696545.1 Hyphomonadaceae bacterium | reverse complement strand
TGTGGCGAATAGAATGGCCGGCGCCACATCCAGCGCCATCGCCAGGCGCCCGACAGCACGCACCGTTGGATTACGCGTGCCCCGCTCCAAATCGCTTAGGTAGCTTCGCTTCATCCCCGCCTCGAGGGCTAGAGCTTCTTGCGACATGCCGCGCGCGACCCGTTCGGCTCTCACATTTCGGCCCAGGAGGATGACCAGATCCATCCGAGCACATGGCTCGAACAGCGCACTTTGATCTGTCCCCCAATCGTGTCATTTCTTACACTGAACGAACGTCCGCGGAATACCTGCCGGTCTGCGATGAAATATGGGGGGATCAATGAGGCTTGGCGTCTGCGTCATCGCTGTGGCGGCTGCAATAATCTGTAGCGGTGGGGACAACGCGCGAGCAGCGCAGTCCAAAGGTGCGGTACCCTCACTGGACTCGCTGGCCATTCAGAACGGGCGCTGCACAAGATTGGTGCTTGCTGGCCGCGACATGACCCGCGGCTGCAACGCGCAGGTGTTGAACGAGGTCTATAGCAACGGCCGCGTCACCTTCACTTTTACCGTTTCCAATTCGACGACGGTGACATTCAGCGGCGCTGCGCCTCAGGTGAAGCTCAGCGGAGACGTTATCGTTCAACCGCTAGATCGTTTCGTTTGGCGCCTTGATGCCGGGGTGCCGTCCATCACCAAGCCTGTCGCCGGAACATGCCGGTACACCAACCCCTATAGGGGGCAAGCGACGATCAGCTGCGAAGCGAAAGGAAGCGAGGGCATTTATCGCGCCAGCTTCGTGTCGAACGGCTCCCCCCCAATGATCCGCGATTTCTAGACGCGCGTATGCAGTTTAAACTAACACAACTGCCGCCCCGCGGTGGTACGTGAGGAACCCGAAGCTCCGGCGCAGGCGGCTGACCTCGGTAAATCGTGCGGCAATTGCCTTGGTCAGCGTGGTCATTGTCGGTGCTGGATTTGCTTGGTTTAATATAAACCCGGTCCGGTTACCGAACATATCGAACGCCGCCGCCAATCCCTCCAGCGGCGCTGAGGGCGAAACCACGCCAGTCCTTGAAACACAGCAGTTAGACCAACCGGTCCAACCCGTAATGCTCAACGAGCATGGTGTTCGCTTCGAGAGCGATCCTTACGTTGAGGAGCTGTTGAGCCAGGCTGTTGTGTGCCGAACTTGGTTGGGCGGCCAGGATAGTGGACTTAGAGCCAGCCTCTTCAACCTGTTGAGGTTGCGCGCGAGTGGACACGCGTCGCCGCCAGCAGATTATGACATCCGACGCGGAGACGTCGGCGACAATGTCTTTGTCAACGTTCGTGAGCGCTTTCGCCGTCGCAATGGTGAGGACATTCCGGGGGCTGCAGGTTTCGTCACCCATCGCTACTACTACGACCCGATTAGGGAGCGCTTTGAGTACATCAACTCAACACCGGACGATCCCACCTATGGAGATGAGACCCTCTATTCCAACGGGCACCCGCTTGGATTCCTTGGCCTCCATTGGGACGCTGTTTGCAACGGCATGCTCTCCTTTCCAGAGGTTCGAGAAGCACGCGCAGCGGCGCGTGCTCAGCGTGCTGCGGAGACAGCGGCTCAAGAAACTCTGGCGCCGCCACCGCCGCAGGCTCAGATTGAAGTGAGCCCGGAAATCATCAGGAAGAGCGAGGAACCACCCCCAGTGGACGTAGCCACGCTTATGGTCGATTGGGTCACGTTCCGAGATGCATGCCGCGACGGATCGCGCACCGATCCGAGAACAGCTTCTTATTGCAAACGCCGCGAGGAGCTCAGAGCTGACCTGCGCAAAGCTGGAATGTGTCACCATCCAGCGGAGGGAGCCGGTGCTACCGACTGGGTGCCTTGCGCGCATTAAGGCACCACCTTTCCTGCCCTTTTCCGATAACCTCTGGATCGGCGTCGCCCTCTCCCGGTTTTATCCGCCCTCGCCGCGAACTGTCAGCTCGGGCTCGCTATTTCGACAGTTCACCCGAGGTGATCCGCCTCGTGGTGGTGATGTACGTGAATACCCGCTGTCCCTGCGCGACGTGGAGGATCTCCTCCACGAGCGCGGGATCGATATCTGCCATGAGACCGTGAGGTTCTGGTGGAACCGGTTTGGGCCGATGTTCGCCGGCGAGATCCGCAAGAAGCGCGTTGATCGCATGCGGGAGCACACCCACTGGCGATGGCGGCTCGACGGGGTCTACGTGAAGATCAATGGCGAGATGCACGACCTCTGGAGGACGAGGGATCACGAAGGGGAAGTGCTGGAGTCCTTCGCCAACAAGACCTGCGACAAGGTGGCTGCCTGAGCTTCATCAAGCGAGCCATGAAGCGTCATGGAAGGCCGCGCGCCATCGTCACAGACGGGCTGCGTTCCTACACAGCGGCCATGAAGGAGATCGGCAACGCCGAGGACCAGGAGATGGGCCGGTGGGTGAACAATCGGGCTGAGAACTCCCACCAGCCGTTCCGACGATGGGAGCGGGCGATGCTCAGGTTCCGGAGGATGAAGACACTCCAGAAGTTCGCCTCAGTGCACGGCGCCGTCCACAACCACTTCAATCAGGAACGCCACCTAACCAGCCGAGAGATCTACAAGGCCAACCGGTCGGCCGCCCTGGCTGAGTGGCAGTCCCTCATGGCCTGAGGCCAGAACGCCCCTGCCCCAACTCCGCAAAGTGGAGACAAGTTGCCTTTGGACTGACAGCACCGCGCGATAGACACCCACCACGAGCCCGGCAGGAGCGGGTGTCTGAT
>JAUYSA010000347.1 GCA_030696545.1 Hyphomonadaceae bacterium | reverse complement strand
TTCACCTTGCCGGACGAGCAGGCCGAACCTGCGCTAACGGCGAAACCCGCCAGATCCAGGCCCATTATCTGGGTCTCCGAGGGCAGTCCTTCAACACCGAAGCATGAAACGCCGGCGACCCGTGCGGCGCCCGACCCATGGACCTGCAGGCTGGGGGCGGCAGCTTTCAGCTTTTCTTCCATCCGGTCGCGATGCTCGCCCAGCGAGGCATAGACCGGGATGCTTCTCGCCGCGACCGTAACGGCGGCGGCAAACCCGGCGATACCTGCGATGTTTTCGGTCCCGGCCCGGCGGCCGAACTCCTGCCCGCCGCCGGTCTGTATTGAAGCGAACGGAGCGCCTGCCCTCACATAAGTTGCGCCGACACCGTGAGGTCCGCCAGCCTTGTGGGCGGAGAGCGACAGATAGTCGACTTCGAGATCGATGATCGACACGTCGATCTTGCCCAGCGCCTGAATGGCGTCGCAATGGATCAGACCGCCAGCGGCATGTGCGATTTCGGCAACTTCGGCGACGGGCTGGATCACACCCGTCTCGTTGTTGACGAGCATCAACGATACCAGCGGCCGCTCGCCAGTCGCGGCGACGGCTTTCACTTCAGCACGCAACCAATCGAGATCCACGACGCCATCCCGTGTGACCGGCCAAGCCGAAACATCGCCTGCGATTGTCGTTACGGCGTCGTGCTCGATTGCGGATGTTATCAGCCGCGCATTGCCAGCGGCCCGAAGGGCGCCGCGAAGGGCCAGCGACACCGCCTCGGTTCCGCCGCCGGTGAAAGCGATGTCATCGCGGCATGCGCCGATGGCGCCTGCGACCGTTTCGCGCGCAGCCTCCACAAGCGCCCGCGCCTTGCGGCCTTCGGCGTGGACGGAGGATGGATTGCCGGTAACGCCAAGAGCGGCAACCATGGCTGCTTTCGCCTCGGATCGAAGCGGGGCGGTGGCGTTATAGTCTGCGTAGATGCGGGGGCCGGAGCTCATGTTCCGGCGTCTTACGCCAATTCTCAGACAGCCGACAGGCCGCCATTCATTCTGGGGGCCGATGGCGAGGAAAACTCGCCATTTAACTTGCCAGCCATCACATCGGCGACAGTAACACCCTCAAGGAACTCACGGATATGGTGGTCGAGGGCAGTCCAGAGCACAGCGGTGGGGTGGCCGCCGCCGACCCAATCCCGGCCCTGATCGGGGTTTCCACTCTCTTCAACGGCGCGGAAAACCTCGCTGACGGTGATCTCCTGCGCCGGCCGCTGGAGCCGATAGCCGCCGCCGGGACCCCGGGACGACACGACCAGGCCGGCCCTGCGAAGCATGGCGAACAGCTGCTCGAGGTAAGAGAGCGAAATCTGCTGTCTTTCAGCAACTTCGCCGAGGGCAACCGGCCGGCTGGACGAGTTTCCAGCCACATCCAGAAGGGCAATGACCGCATAACGCCCTTTGGAACCAACGCGCATAGACTAAGCCTTCCACAAATTCCGGACGGGTTTTCCGAGATTTCGGGTGGTTTACGGGGCGGGAAGCGGGGCGGATCACACGAAATGCTTGAAATCAGAGTCCGAAATGGTGTTTGACGGGCACCTTGGGCCTTCAGCCCATGAAACGCCCGTCGCTGGGCCAGATCGCGTGAGCACACCATGGCCGAACTGATCATCTCCGGACCTGCTGGCCGGATCGAGGCGCGGTATGTTCCAGCTCCCGGCATCAACCCGCCGATCGCCCTGATTCTCCACCCGCACCCGAAAGCGGGCGGCACGATGCAGGACCCGGTGACGATCACGCTCTTCGAGATGTTCGTGGCTCACGGCTTCTCGACCATGCGGTTCAACTTCCGGGGCGTGGGCCGTAGCCAGGGCACGTTCGATGCCGGCGTGGCTGAACTTTCTGACGCCGCCTATGTGCTCGACCATCTCGAGTCGCTGAATGAGGCGCCGAGCCAGTGCTGGGTCGCGGGCTCGTCCTTCGGCGCTTACATCTGTCTGCAGCTTCTGATGCGCCGCCCGGAGATTGATGGCTTCGTCGCAGTCGCACCGCCGGCCAACCATTACGACCTCTCCTTCCTCGCGCCCTGCCCGGCTTCGGGCATTATCATCTCGGGCGACAAGGATGTGGTGGCGCCGCCCGCCGACATCGACCGCTCGCTGACCAAGGTGCGCGTCCAGAAGGGCGAGATCATCGACCGCGCGACCGTGACCGGCGCCAACCACTTCTTCCAGGGCAAGCTGGACGAGATGGAGAAGACCGCCGCCGCCTATCTCAAGCGCCGCATGAAGGCGTTCGAGAAAGCGCAGAAGGAAGCGGCCGAAGCGAAAGCGATCAAGGACGCCGCCAAGCTGCCGCCGCCGAAGCCGGCCTGAGTTTCGTAAACGGGGGATGGGATGGCCGTTGAAGACGCGACCGCTCTGGATGCGCTCGGTATTGAGCCGGGCACGGGGCACGCGCTTCTCGTGATCGTCGACGATCTCGACTGGTCCGATCCAGTCGCGCATCTCAATGCTTTGCAGCAGAAGATCGGCGCGTATGTGATGTTCGCGCAGAGTGAGCAGCTGGAAGTCGAGCTGCCGGAGGCGGCGGGACGCAAGCGGAAGATCGGCGTGATCCTGCAGTACGAGCCGCCGGAGAACATCGTGCCGATCCTCGACGGGCTGGGCGCGCAGCTCGCCTCCATGGAGATCGAGTTCGGCTATGGCCCGCTGCCGGATGGTTACGAGCAGTAAATTAGCGCGCGCCAATCGACCCGATTCAGATTCTGGCTTGCGATGTGAAGTTCGGCTAACTTCATTCCTGCAACCGCACGGATCGACATGTATTTGAACACGCATTTGGCGCTTTGCGTATTCGCCTTCAGCATGACCGCTTCGACGGCGGAGGCGTGCTCGTCCTCGTTTTCTGAGCGCTGGCCTTGGGAGGTCGCTGCCAGCCGGAAGGAGATGGCGGAGCAGCTTGCGCAAAAACCCGATGAGTTTGTGTTTGCGGGCAAGATCAAGTCCGTAACCAGACTGCCGAATAGAGCGACTAGCCAAGGTAACGTGCTCGCCGAACGCATAGAGTTCGATGTTATCGGCTTGATGAAAGGAACCCTCCCGGCGAGGGTCGAACTCGTGAACGTCAATGACGGGATTTGCTGGGAGAATTCACCGACACCACCGACCGACAAACTCACCTTCGTCATGGCGAAAAGGCGCGAAGGGACTGGCGAGCTGGAATCTACAAAGTTCGCAATAGGCGAAGAAGCGCTCAGCCTGCTTATCGCTTTCACCAATGCCGGCATGAGAGCTAAGCCGCCAAAGCCGTAGCTGGGCTTTAGCTCGATCAGTCATCTCGCTTGACCGCCCCTCGCCCCGCAGCTTATCACGTCCCCATGTCGCACCGCGCCACCACAGCCGCTTATTATTGCCGCACGCTTTCATAGCGGGCGGTGCGATCATGCATCCCGCCCGGACCGGCGGCGATGTGAGATGGCCTCCGGTCGGATAGACCTTTAGGAGCCTCTCGTGACCCTCGATGCAGCAGCCCAGAAGTCGACCTTCCTGCGGGAAATGATCGGCCGTGGCCACGTTTACCAGATCACCGACGAGAAGGGTCTCGATGACTACGCGGCCAGCGGCGTGGCCTGCGGCTATATCGGGTTCGATGCGACGGCGAAGTCGCTGCATGTCGGGTCGCTGGTGCAGATCATGAACCTGCGGCGGCTTCAGCAGGCAGGCGGCAAGCCGATCGTGCTGATGGGCGGCGGCACGACCAAGATCGGCGACCCGACCGACAAGGAGAAGTCGCGCCCTATCCTCACGACCGAAGAGATCGCCTCCAACATGGCGGGGATCAGGAAGAACTTCGAACCGTTCCTGACCTTCGGCAACGGGCCGACCGATGCGATCATGATCGACAACGCGGAATGGCTCGACCAGATCAAGTGGATCGAATTCCTGCGCGACTACGGGAAGCATTTCACGATCAACAAGATGATCGCGCAGGAGACGGTGGCGCGCAGGCTTCGCAACGAGGAGCCGTACACTTTCCTCGAGTTCAACTACATGCTGCTGCAGGCTTACGACTTCCTGGAGCTGGCGCGGAAGTACGACTGCCGCATCCAGATGGGCGGGTCGGATCAGTGGGGCAATATCGTCAACGGCATCGACCTGACGCGCCGCATCATCGACCGCCAAGTGTTCGGCGTGACGACGCCGCTGATCACCACGGCGTCGGGCGGGAAGATGGGCAAGACGGCGGAAGGCGCCGTGTGGCTCAACCCGGAGATGCGCTCGCCTTATGACTACTGGCAGTTCTGGCGGAACACCGAAGACGCGGACGTTGCCCGCTTCATGCGGCTGTTCACCGACCTGCCCGCTTCGGAAATCGCGGATCATGCGAAGGCCGAAGGTGCGGCGATCAATGACGCGAAGAAGCGGCTGGCCGATGTGGCGACGTCGATGCTGCATGGCGAGGAAGAAGCGAAGAAGGCTGCGGCCGCGGCGGAGGCTGTGTTCAAGGGCGGCGGTTCGGCGGAGGGGATGCCGACTTTCGAGGTTGAGCGTTCGCTGATCGCGGCCGGGTATCCGGTGCTCGATGCGCTGGTGGCGGGGAAGCTTGCCGCATCGAAGGGCGAAGCCAAGCGGGCGATCGGCGAGAATTCAGTGAAGCTGAATGGTGATGCCGTGACCGATGCGGCGGCGACGATTGGCGAGACGGCGCTTGATGGCGACGGTACGGCGCGGTTGTCGGTCGGCAAGAAGCGTCATGCGCGGCTGAAGGCGGTCTAGGCGCGTGCGGGTGCGTTCTCGCAGGTGAGTGCGAGGTGGGGTGACAGACCAAATCGGAAGTTGAGTGTGAGGGAGGTCCGCGCGGGAGCGCGCAGCCCCCTCCGTCTCGGCGCGAAGACGCGCCGATCCACCTCCCCCGCCTGCGGCGAGGGAGGACTTCGAGCAGGCTCACTGAGTCCTCCTCCGCGCAGAGCGCGGGGGAGGTGGATTGCAGCGAAGCTGCAAGACGGAGGGGGCTCTCGCGGCGCTCACGCAGGATGCGGTTGGCGCGCTGGCGGGCGCGGCGTTCGAAGGTGCGCAGGCGGTCGAGCATTCGTGCGTGGCGGGCCAGCAGCTCTGCGATGGGGCGGTCCTTGGCGAGCTCTTGAAACACGGGACCGCGCTTGATGGTTGGCGTCACGCCGAGCAGCTCGCAAGTTCGTGCGTAGATCATGAGGTTGATGCCGTCTTCGCCGAAGGCGATGGTGGCTTCGAGTTCGCGTCTTCCGTCCGGGGTGTTTGAGTAGCGGTCGAATTGGGCATCCAGGAGGATGTCGAAATTGCGCAGGAAATAGATGACGACGCGCCACAGCCGCAGCAGCGGCCGCAGGGGCGGGTAGATGAGAGATGCCAGCAAGGCGTGCGTCATGGAGGGGAGTATGGCGCTCAGATCCGGGCTGGTGGAATCTGGGAGGCGCTATCCCTCAAAGTTTGTGGCTAGTGGGTTGGATTCGTGCGGGAAGAATTTTGGCCGTCCTACGGATTGGATATCGCTCTATCCCCCATTCTC
>JAUYSA010000239.1 GCA_030696545.1 Hyphomonadaceae bacterium | reverse complement strand
CCCTCCAGATTCCACCCCTCCCAGACCGAGGGTCATACTCCCACCCATGGTCGATCTGCTGCTGACCCTCTTGCGCATCCTGTTCCCGCTCGACCCCGTCGCGCGGCTGCGCGAGATCACGCGCGATTACATCTCCCAGATCATGGGCTGGCTCGACGACCCCTTTGATGTCGAAGAGATCGCCCACCGCGAAGACCTCCGCGAAATCCTCGAAGCCCACATCATCGCCGCCGAACACGGCGTGCAGCTGCTCATCACCGAGCGCGCAAGACAGATCGCAGGCCTCCCCTTCATCTACACCGCCCGCATCGCACCGCCGTATCTGCGCCGCACGAAGTCGCTCTCACGTCTGCTGAAGCGCCTCACCAACCTCGCCAGGCTGTTCCACAACCTCGAACGCCTCGCGCAACGCCGCGCCGAACGCATGATCCGTGAGCGCGGCTGCCCCCTCCGTCTCGATGCTTCGCATCGATCCACCTCCCCCGCGCTTTGCGCGGAGGAGGAAAACCACCTGCGCTTGTTCGCCGTCCAGATTTCCTCCTCCAGTCCGAAGGACTGGGGGTGGTGGATTGCGCGCCCTGGCGCGCAAGACGGTGGGGGCCACTACGCGCGCGGCCCCCCCCATTCTCCAAAATTTCCAGAAACCCAATCCCGCACCAACTCGCGCTCACCCGCGAGAACGCCCCCTCACGCCCATCAAGCATCCTTGGCGAGATAACCTTCAGTCTTCTCATCTATCGCCGGCCGGCCGATCCGCTTGATCTCCCACCGCAGCTCGACGCCAGACTTCGCCTTCACCGCCGCACGTACATCCTCGCCCAGCCCTTCGATATCCGCCGCCGTCGCTTCGCCGACGTTCAGCAGGAAGTTGCAATGCAGCTCGCTCACCTGCGCCCCGCCCCGCCGCGCCCCACGCATCCCGGCCTCATCGATCAGCTTCCACGACGAACGCTGGTTCGGCGTCCCTGGCGGATCGGGATTCGCAAACGTCGACCCGCCCGTCTTCTCCCGGATCGGCTGCGTCGTCTCGCGTCTTGCTTTCAAAGCCTCGATCCGCTCGATGATCGCAGCAGGCTCATCCGGCGTCCCCTCGAACAGAGCCTCGACGAAGATCAGATCCTCGCTCGCCTCCGTATGCCGATAGCTGAAATGGAAATCCGCATTCTTCAACGTCACGCGCTTGCCCTGCCGGTCCAGCGCATAAGCCTCGACCAGCACATCCTTCGTCTCGCGGCCATAGCAGCCGGCATTCATCCTCAGCGCGCCGCCGATCGTGCCCGGCACACCTGAGAAAAACTCCAGTCCCGCGATCCCCGCATTCGCCGCCGCCACTGAAACGCGCCCATCCAGCGCCGCCGCGCCCGCCGTCACGCGCAATCCGTCCGTCGCCACCTTGCCGAAGCTCGGCCCCAGCCGCACGACAACGCCGGGTATACCGCCATCGCGCACGATCACGTTCGACGCCGCGCCCAGCACAGTCACCGGAATGATGGGATCGAGATTGGCCAGAAAGTCCGCGAGATCCGCCTCGTCCTTCGGCAGGAACAGCGCATCCGCCGCCCCGCCCACGCGGAACCAGGTGAAAGGCGCAAGCAGTTCATCCGCCAGCAATTTGCCGCGAACCGTGGGAAGCCGATCGAGAAAAATGCTCATGCCTGCCGACTTAGCGCGCGTCAGGCTGCGAGGCTAGCGGCAGGAGTATTGCCCGCCGACATCGAGATGGAAATGGTTGGCGTGGTCGGCGTTATAATCCGGCCCCAGCGTCACGTCGAACAGCCCGCAGGCCCGGTCGTGAACCTCGCGCAGGAAATCGCCCTTCGCGCCCTTGTTGCGGAAGTCCTTCAGCACGCTGATCTCGCGCCCGTCTTCCAGAACAAAGCCCGCGATATCCGCAGCCTTGGCAAAGGCGTGTTCGGAAAGCCGGTCATGTCCCGCCACACGGCGGCACTGGAACGAGCCGAACGCCTTGATCTCCTTCACCGGCGAGCCGAGATATTTCTCCGCCGCCGGGATCACCACATGGCGCTCCCACAGGTGCATCTTCGCGGCGAGGTCGCATGTCATCGGCATGGCGTCCGGCGCTTTCCAGTCCGACAGCGACGCATCGACCACAACAGCCTCGTCATAGCCGCACGCGCCATCATGCTCAGCCGGCGCGATCGTGAAATCCACGCCCGCCGCCGCCAGCGCGTCGCGGCAGGCCTCAAGATTTTTCGACAGCCCAGCCAGCCGCTTCACATCGCCGAGCACGCCATATTTCTGCAGGTCGATCGCCGCGCTGCCTGCAGGTCGCGCCACGGCGTAATCAGGCCGCGCGAACCGCACCTCGCCGCCAGCTGCTTCCGCCATGCGCCAGTTCGCCAGCAGCACGCCGCACGAAAGGGCGATCATGACGCCAGCGCCGAGCGCGATAAGGGAATGGGACTTCTTCATGCGTATCAGGTCTGCAAACGAGGCGCCCCGCGCCCCTTCTACGATGACAGGAAAAGCCTCCGCAAGGTTGCCGAAACCCTAATCCGGCCCTGTCCTTGCTGTCTTGTAACGGTTGACGCCGCGCGGGCGTTAACCCTCGTCGTCGGCCGTCAGCTCAAGCTTTCCGCCGCGTCTTTCCTGCTGCCGCGCCCCTTCGAGGATGCCAAGCAGGCCGTAATTCCCCTCATGGCAGGCGTATTCGTAAACAGCTCCCGTGGCGGTGCGCATCGGCATCTCGCCCTTCCAGACCTGGCTGTACTGCTCGGGATCATCGATCTCGAACTGATAGAGGATCACGCCATCCCCGGTCCGCGTGAACCGCTCCGTCATCTTGCCGGCTTCCGAAACATAACTGCGCTGCTGCGGATGAACGTTCTTCGTTTCAACGACCAGCGTGTTGTCTTCGTACCAGCCCACGCTGTCGCCCAGCCACTTCTTGATGCCGCTCGGATCGTGCTTCGCCTCGGCCTTGCTCGCCACGATCGGAATGATGCGAGCATCATGCACCATCTCCACGAGGATCATCGCATGGTCCGGCGACTGCACGATCTGATACGTGTTGTTGTATAGAACATTGTTCATCACCGGCCCGCCCGTATTGCCGAACCCGACGATGCAGCGCTCGCCCACGCTGCGCGATTCCGGCCCCTCATACGAACGCGATGCAGCACTCGCGGCAGCCGTGCCAGCAGCAGGCGCTTCATAGCGCGCCGCGCCACGTCCAGGCTTGTACGGAATCTTGCCGTTCGCCGGCTCCGTGATCCACGACGAGCGCAGCTCGCCATTCACGACGGCGACATGCGCACCCGGATCGACCCACACCGCGTTGTAGTTGCCGACACCCGGCAGAGCCTTGCCCTTCTCGGGCGCGCCTGTGCTCTGGTCAGTCGGCTTCAGCTCCTCGCGCGTACGGATGTTGTTGAAGTCGCCATCCTCGAGCTTCTTCGCCTGCTCGGACGTGATCACCAGCGTGTCGATGCCGGCAGGTCGCGTCATCCGCGTGATCGAGGCGTTGGTCCAGTCACCCTGCAGGTCCGGCACGCCCCAGCTCGTCTTCGGCGGCGTGTATCCAGCCTGCGCGAGCGCTGCCGGCGCTGCCGCCAACCCAAGCGCCAGAAGTCCGGCTCCGACCAACTTCGATCTGCGCATATGCTCTCTCCCCGAAACCTGCTGGCCTTTGCAGCGCTTGTGTTGCGCCTTTCTTTGCCGTTGCGGCACGCGCGGCACAAGACCCGGCGCGTTCAACAACCGGAGAACGCGCAGAAACGGGAGTTCCGTCGCTCAGCCCTTCAGGGCCCGAAGATCATCCGCCAGCGAGTTCGCATAGGATGTGATGTCGCCCGCGCCGAGGCAGACGATCATTTCGTCGCCGGTTTTCACGGCGTTCTTTATCTCAGCCGCGAGGCTTCCCAGCCCGTCAATCGGCCGCGCCGAACGATGGCCGTGATTGATCAGCCCCTTCACCAGCGTCTCGTGATTGATACCGTCTATCGGCTGCTCGCCCGCCGCATAGACCGGCGCGATGATCACATCGTCCGCATCGTTGAAGCAGGTCGAGAACTGCTCGAACAGGTCGCGCAGGCGCGTATAGCGGTGCGGCTGCACCACGGCGATCACCCGCTTGTCGCGCCCCTGCACGTCGCGGGCGGCGCGCAGCACGGCGGCAATCTCCACCGGGTGGTGGCCGTAATCGTCGATGATCTTGACCTTGCCCCACTCGCCCACCGGCGTGAACCGCCGCTTCACGCCGCCGAACTTCGACAACGCCGCGCGGATCTGTTCTTCCGAACCGCCCAATTCGCGCGCGACCGCAATCGCAGCCAGCGAGTTCTGCACGTTGTGACGCCCCGCCATCGGAAGCTTCAGGCCAACCCAACGCGTCTGGTCGACCGCGCCGCGCGAGCGCAGCACGAGATCGAAAGTCGAACCTTCCGCTTCCGAGCGGACATTCACCGCCCAGAGATCAGACTGCGGGTTGAAGCCGTAAGTAATGCGGCGACGATCCGGAATGCGCGAAGCCAAGGCCTGCACTTCGGGATGATCCGCGCACAGAACAGCGAAGCCATAGAAAGGCAGGTTCTCGACAAACGTATCGAAGCCCTTCCGCAGCGCTTCCATCGAGCCATAGTGATCCATGTGTTCAGGATCGATATTGGTCACGATCGCAACCGTCGGGCGCAGCTTGGTGAAAGTGCCGTCGCTCTCATCGGCCTCAACCACCATCCATTCGCCTTGCCCCAGCTTGGCGTTCGACGCATAGGCGTTGATGACGCCGCCATTGATCACGGTCGGGTCCAGTCCCACGCCATCAAGCAACGCCGCGACCATCGACGTCGTCGTCGTCTTGCCGTGCGTACCTGCGATAGCAACAGTCCACTTCAGCCGGATCAGCTCGGCCAGCATGTCCGCGCGCCGAACCACCGGGATCGCTTTCAGACGCGCCGCATCAACTTCCGGGTTGCCGCTCTTGATCGCGGTCGAAATCACCAGCGCGCCCACGCCTTCGATGTTCTCGGCCTTGTGGCCGATCATGATCTTCGCGCCCAGCTTGGCCAGCCGCGACGCGTTCGCGTTTTCCTTGATATCCGAACCCGAGACCTCATAGCCAAGGTTCAGCATCACCTCGGCAATGCCAGACATGCCAATGCCGCCAATGCCCACGAAGTGGACAGGACCCGTATTGAAAGGAAGTGATTTACGCATCCCGCTTTCCTGTCACGCCAGCAGCCTGCTCGGCAAGGTCGGCGAGTTCGCGCGCCGCGTTGGGCTTGCCCAATTGCCACGAGGCTTTCGCCCGCGCCTTGAGCACTCCAGCGTTGGAAATACGCTCCAGCAACAGCGGGGCAAGCATCTCCGCCGTGAATTTCGGCTCGGGAACGACGTCGGCCGCCGCTCCCGTCACCATGCCCTCGGCATTGGCGGTCTGGTGGTCGTCCATCGCGATGGCCAGCGGGATCAGGATGGCGGGACGCCCCGCCACCGCAAGCTCGGTCACGGTGCCTGCGCCCGAGCGTGCGATCACCAGATGCGCCGCCGCGAGACGATCCTGCATGTCGGAGAAGAACGACTCCACCGTGTGCTTTACGCCGGCCGCGAGATAGGCGGCGCGGACGGCTTCAAGCTGTTCCTCGCGCGCCTGCTGAACAACGGTCAGCCGGGCCCGCTGCGCCTCCGGCAGCGACGCGATCGCCTGCGGGATCACCTCGCCGAACAGGCGCGCGCCCTGGCTGCCGCCGGTGACAAGAATGTTGAGCGGACCCGTATCGCTCAGTTCGGGATACGGCTTGTCGCGCACTGCCTTGATCGGATTGCGCACCGGATTGCCCACCACGCGCTTGCGATCCTCCGCCGCCAGCGGCAGACGATCGAGCCTGTCAAAGCCGCACGCCACATACTTCGCCGTCTTCGCGAACAGCCGGTTCACGCGTCCCAGAACAGAGTTCTGCTCGTGAATGATGATCGGCAAGCCCAGCGACCGCGCCGCCGACAGCGATGGATAGGACGGATAGCCACCGAAGCCTGCGATCAGCGACGGCTTCGTCTTCTCGAAATTCTTGCGCGCCTCTGTTGTGCCCTTGCGCAGCTTCAGCGCCGAAGCGAGCAGCTTGTGCGGCATCTTCGAGCCGAACGTCGCCGCGTCGACCTCCAACCGCCAGTCCGCCGGGAAGTTGGTCGCGTATTTTTTGCCCCGCTCGTCCGTCACCAGCGCGATCGTCCAGCCGCGCGCGCGCATCTCGTCAGCGAACGCCTGCGCCGGAAACATGTGGCCGCCCGTGCCGCCCGCCGCGATGACGACCAGTGGCTTGGTGGAGGAAGAGGTCATGCGTGTCTCAGATGAGCGAGTGAGGATTCAGGCTGTTTGCGAGTTAGGGCCAAAGCAAGGCCAAGCGTCAGCGCGCTGCCCAGAAGCGACGATCCGCCAGACGAAACCAGCGGCAGCGTCATGCCCTTGGGCGGGATCAGCGACAGGTTCACCGCCATGTTCACCGCCGCCTGCAGGCCGAAGATCGCATAGAGGCCAACCCCTGCGGCGCGGCGATACGTGTCCTGGTGCTTGGACGCATCCATCACGCCCTTGACCGAGATCACCGCGAACATCAGCGTCAGCAGCGCCAGCATGATCAGGCCAAATTCCTCGCCCGCGACCGAATAGACAAAGTCGGTATGCGCATCCGGCAGCACGCGCTTCACCGTGCCCTCGCCCGGCCCCACGCCAAAAAGCCCGCCCCGCTCGATCGCCTCGCGCGCGCGGTCGATCTGGTAGGTGTCGTTCTGCGTCGGGTTGAGGAACGAATCCACGCGCTGCCGGACGTGCGGCAGCAGAGTGTAGAGGCTCCAGCCAAGGCCAGCCCCGCCGACAACAAAGCCAGAAGCCCACAGCCATGGCAGGCCCGAAATGAAGAACACGATGACGAAGCCCACCGTCAGTAGCGCTGACTGGCCAACGTCGGGTTGCAACAGCAACAGGCCCACAGTCACGGCATAGAACGCGAACGCGATCACCGCCCACGGCCCGCTCGGAAACTTCTCGCGCTGCGCCAGCAACCAGGCCGACAGCACAATCAGCGCCGGCTTCATGATCTCGGATGGCTGGAAGGTCGTGCCCCAGAAGCGGATCCAGCGCGTCGCGCCCTTGGCCTCGTGGCCGAACATCAGCAGTCCGGCCATCATGAAGAAGCAGATCACGAACAGTATGGCGCACACGCGCCGCGCCCACATCTCGTTCAGTGTCGAAGACGCCACCAGCACGCCTGCCGACGCCACGGCGAACACAACCTGCCGATAGACGAAATGGAACGGGTCATCATAGCCGATCCGGCTCGCCGCCGCCGGCCCTGCCGCCAGCGACAGCACAAGGCCCGCACCCAACAAGATCAGAGCGGCTGCGATCAGCCCCTTGTCGACCGTGCGCCACCATTCGGCGAGGGGCGATCTGTCGGACCTGCGAAAGACCTGCATCGCGTCACGCCGGTTCGGTCGTTGTACGCCGCTTCACCAGCTTGGCGGCCTCCTGCCGGAACGCCAACCCACGCTGTTCGAAGTCCTTGAACTGATCGAAGCTTGCGCACGCCGGGGCAAACAGCACCACCGCACCCTCAACGCCCGATGCGCGCGCATCGTCGAAAGCCTGCTCCACCGCCACGTCCAGCGTGCGGCACTTCACATGATCCAGCTTGCCCGTCAGCGCACGCGCGAACGCCTCGGTAGATTCGCCGATCAGGTACGCCTTTTTGATCTGCCCGAAGAGCGGCGCGAGATCGTCGATGCCTTCTTCCTTCGGACGGCCGCCGACAATCCACCACGCATTCGGGAAGGCGCGGATCGCCTGCTCGGCTGCCTGAGCATTGGTCGCCTTGGAATCGTTCACGAAGCGCACGCCCTGGATCGTGCCGATCGTCTCCAGCCTGTGCGGCAGGCCGGGGAAGGTCTCGATCGCGGCAATGATATCGCTCGCCTCCAGACCCAACGCGCGACAGGCGGCGTAGGCGGCGGCGATGTTCTGATGATTGTGCCGTCCCGGCAGCGCCTTCGCGCGCAGGATATCGACCGGATGCTCCGCCCGGCCCGACATTGAATCCTGCAGCAGACCATTCAGCACCGCCACGCCGCGCCCCAGCCCATACTCGGCTGATACCGGAACAACCCGGCGCAATCCTTCGCACGACAGCTGCGTCGCCATCACGCCAGAGCGCGTGTCGTCCACACCGATGATCGCGTAATCCTCCGGCCCCTGATTGCGGAAGATCCGGCGCTTGGCGCCGACATAGCCATCCATCCCGCCATGACGCGTCAGATGGTCAGGCGAGATGTTCAGCATCACCGCAACATCGCAGCGCAGGCTCTCGGCCAGATCGAGCTGATAGCTCGACAGCTCGAGCACATAGATCGCCGCGCCGTGCAGCCGCTCGAGATCAAGCACGCCCACGCCGATATTCCCGCCGACGCGTACATCCTTGCCGCACGCCTTCAGGATATGCCCGACCAGCGCCGTCGTGGTCGACTTCCCGTTCGTGCCCGTGATGCCGACAATGCGCGGCCGCTCGAAATCCTTCAGCTCGTTCACGGCCCGCGCGAACAGCTCCATGTCGCCGATCACCGGCACGCCCACCATCTGCGCCATGCGCACAAAGCGATGCGGCTCGGGGAATTTCAGCGGAATGCCAGGCGAGAGAACCAGCGCCGCGAAATTCTGCCAGTCGCGCCGCCCTAGATCCACAAGCGGCACGCCCGCAGCCTCCGCCGCCTTGCGTGCAGCCTCGTTCTCGTCCCACGCACACACGCGTGCGCCGCCGGCCATGAGGGCGCGAGCCGTCGCAATGCCAGACCTGCCAAGGCCCAGCACGGCGACTTCCTTTCCCTCGAATGTGCGGACGGGGATCAAGCTGGGCTCACCTCAGACGCAATGTGGCGAGGCCGGCAAGCGCCAGCAGGAAAGCGATGATCCAGAAGCGGATAACCACGGTCGGCTCAGACCAGCCCAGCTTCTCGAAATGGTGGTGGATGGGCGCCATCTTGAAGAAGCGCTTGCCCGTAGCCTTGAAGTACAGAACCTGGATGATCACCGACAGCGCCTCGAACAGGAACAGGCCGCCGACGATCGCAAGCACCATCTCGTGCTTCACGCACACCGCCATGGCGCCAAGACACCCGCCCAGCGCCAGCGATCCCGTGTCGCCCATGAACACCTTCGCGGGCGGCGCATTGTACCAGAGGAAGCCAAGCCCCCCGCCCACCAGCGCACCCATGACGACAGCCAGCTCCGCCGTTCCCGGCGTCGGCGTCAGCAGCAGGTAATCGGCAAAGCGCGGCGTTCCCGTCGCATAGGCGATGAAGCCGAACGTCGCCCCCGCGATCATCACCGGGCCGATGGCCAGGCCATCAAGACCATCCGTGAAGTTCACCGCATTGCCCGCGCCCACGATCACAAACGCGCCGAACGCGATGAAACCGTAGATCGTCAGGTCGAACATGAAGTCCTTGAGGAAGGGCAGCGCCAGACCCGTCGCGAAGCCCGGCTGCGGCGCCGCCGCCAGCGCGCCGCTCGCCAGCGCCGCCGCCGTCGTCTCCTGCGCATAGTGCGAGACCCAGAACACAGCGATGCCGGCGATCACGAACTCCATCAGGAGCCGCACCTTGCCCGAAAGCCCCGCCGTGCCCTTCTTCGTCACCTTCTGGTAGTCGTCGATGAATCCGACGCCGCAGAAGCCGATCGTCACGAACAGCACGATCCAGATGTACTGGTTCTTGAGGTCGCCCCAGAACAGCGTGCCCGAGAGCAGCCCGAACAGGATGAGGAAGCCGCCCATCGTGGGCGTGCCCTTTTTCGACTGGTGGCTTTCCGGGCCGTCGCTGCGGATCGGCTGGCCCGTGCCCTGCCGCGCGCGCAGCCAGGCGATCATCGGGGCGCCGAACAGCATCGTCAGGATCAACCCCGTCGCCAGCGCCAGCGCCACGCGGAAGGTGATGAAACTGAACAGGTTCATCGCGCCCTGATAGGGCGAGAGGAGTTCGTACAGCATGCTACGCCCCTGACGCTTTCTGCGAGCCCAACGCTTTATGCGAGGACAAGGCGCTTTCGCTCATCTGTCTGAGCGCCGTTCCTACCTTCGCCATGCCGGATGCATTCGAGCCTTTGATCAAGACCGCATCCCCGGGTTCTAACCAGCTTTTCACCTGATCCGCCGCTTCCGCCGGGCCTGTGACATGAACGACTCGCATCGATTGGTCGCGGGCCGTAAGCGCATCGGCGAGATGTTTCATCTCACCACCGGAAAGAACGGCCGCTGAAACCTTCGCCGCGATGATCGAACTCGCGAGCCCTGCATGGAGCGCCGCGCTGCCATCGCCCAGCTCACGCATCTCGCCAAGCGCAACGATCTTGCGTCCCGGCCGCCGCGCCAGGCCCTCAATGGCGGCGCGCATGGATTCCGGATTGGCGTTGTAGGCGTCATCCACCAGCGTTGCCTCGCCGCCATTCGCCAGCTTCAGCGTTTCCGCGACGCCCCTGCCAGCCGGAGGCGCATAACCCGACAGCGCCTCGGCCGCCTGATGCGGCGGCACGCCCGCCACCACAGCGGCGAGGATCGCCAGCGCAGCGTTCGCGGCCCAATGCTCGCCCACGGCATCCAGCTTCACGATCACCAGATCGCCCATCACGTCGATCGCGATCCGCGAGGTGAGCCCGTCCGTCTCGTATGTGACAGGCGTCGCACTCGCAGGCCCGCGTGCGCCGCCGTAGGTGAGAATATCCGCTGTCGGCTGCAACGTTTCCGCGTGGCGCTTCAGCTTGGCGAAGAAATAGTCCTTCTCCGGCAGGATAGCTGTTCCGCCGGGCTCCAGCCCCGCGAAAATCTGGCCCTTCTCGTCGGCCACCGCATCGACCGAGCCCATGCCCTGCAGGTGCGCGGGAGCTACCCGCGTAATCATCGAGATATGCGGACGCACCATCAGCGAGCGCGGGCCGATCTCGCCCGGCGTGTTCATTCCGATCTCGAAGATCGCGCGTTCCGTCTCGCGCGGCATTCGGGCGAGGGTGAGCGGCACGCCCCAGTGATTGTTGAACGATTTGTCAGACCAATGCGCCCGGCCCGCCGCGCGGAAGATGCGCGCCAGCATCTCCTTCACCGACGTCTTGCCGACCGAACCCGTGATCGCCGAGATCACGCCCGAATTGCGTGTCCGAGCCGCCAGTCCGAGCTTCTCCAGCCCGTCCAGTACGTCATTCACCATAAGGCCCGGATGCCCGCTCAGCACGTCGCGCGACACCAGCGCTGCCTCGGCGCCCGCCGAGAATGCATTCGCCACGAAGTCGTGCCCATCACGCACATCCTTCAGCGCCACGAACAGATCACCCGGCTTCAGCGAGCGCGTATCGATCGACACGCCATTGATCGCCCACGCGCCCAGCGCCTTGCCGCCAGTTGCTTTCTCCGCCTCTTCTGACGTCCAGAGGGGAGTGTTTGCTGCGTCAACCATTGCAGCTTCCTTCCGCAAACCCATCTCCGCTCATCCCGACGAAAGTCGGGACCCAGGTCTGACGATGAGCCTTGTTCCGGCTTGTAGCTCCAACTCCAGGCAATACGCGCAGTTCGCGCTGGATCCCGGCTTTCGCCGGGACGAGCGGAACAAGGTGCGAAGCAGAAGAAACTATCACGATGTTCCTCCCACATCCTTCAGCGCCGCGCGCGCAACATCAAAATCCGAAAACGGGATCGTGACACCCTTCACGATCTGCCCGGTCTCATGGCCCTTGCCCGCGATCAGCAACGCGTCGCCAGCTTTCAGACGCCGCACGCCCTCATTGATAGCCGCCGCGCGATCACCGATCTCGCTCGCTTCCGGCGCGCCATTGCGGATGGCCGCGCGGATCTTCGCAGGCTCCTCCGAACGCGGATTGTCGTCTGTAATAATCACCTCGTCGGCCAGCCGCCGCGCCACATCGCCCATGATCGGCCGCTTGGTCGCATCGCGATCGCCACCGCAGCCGAACACCACGATCAGCTTGCCGCGCACATGCGGGCGCGCCGCCCGCAGCAGCACATTGAGACCATCCGGCGTGTGCGCGTAGTCGACAAACACCGGCGCCTTGGCCGCCGTCTGCCCGACCAGCTCAAGCCGCCCATGCACGCCGGTCAGAACCTCAAGCCCGTCGAGCACCTTGTTCACATCATCGCCCAGCGCCATCGCGATACCCGCGGCGCACAGAGCATTCAGCGCCTGGAATTCTCCGATCAGCGGCAGGTGAACCTTGCGCTCATTGCCCGCGCTCGGCCCCTCGCCCCACTGGATCACGAGGTCCTGCCCCGTGCCGCGTGGCAGAGCCTCCGCGATACGCAGGTCGCGCCCGCGCCAGCCCACCGTGAACGGCTTGAGGCCCGCAGCCTTCGCCGCAGCCTCGAACGCTTCCAGCTCCGGGCTGTCGGCATTGATCACCGCAGGCGCGCCCTTCGGAAGCAGTTCAGAGAACAGCTTCATCTTGGCCTGGCGGTAGTCGTTGAAGTCTGCGTGGTAGTCGAGATGGTCCTGCGTCAGGTTCGTGAACGCGCCTGCCGCCAGCTTCACGCCATGCAGGCGATACTGCGCGAGACCATGGCTGGAGGCCTCCATCGCCGCGTACGTCACGCCTTCAGCCGCCAGCCTGTCCAGCGTATCGTGGATCATCACCGGGTCCGGCGTCGTATGGCCAAGATCGATTGAGCCAGAAGGCCCGATCGCGCCGAGCGTTCCCATCGACGCGGCCTTGCGGCCCATATGGGCCCAGATCTGGCGCAGGAAATCGACCGTCGAACTCTTGCCGTTCGTGCCCGTCACCGCAGCAATCGTTGCCGGCTGCCGCGTATAGAAAGCAGCTGCGGCCGTCGCGAGCGCAAGACGCGGCTCGATGGATTTCACCGCCGGCACACTCCACTCGCCCGCGCGATTGTCAGTCAGCACGGCGACCGCGCCAGCCTTGATTGCGCCGTCGATATAATCGCGCCCATCTTTCGCGCCGCCCTGCATGGCGGCGAAAAGGAAGCCGGGCTTCACCTTGCGGCTGTCCGCAGTGATGCCCGTGATGTCGATGGAGGGAGCGCCCGCAAAGAGCTGGTCGAGTTTCATGGCGTAGTCGCCTCCGAAACGCGCAGGCTGGCTGCCTCCACCGTGGAAGCCGTCAGCACTGGCCGCAAGTCCAGAAGCGGCGCCGCACGCGCGATCACTTTCCCTGCGATCGTGGCCGCCGTGAAAGAGGCCGTGCGTTGGTCGCCTGTTCTGGGCTGGGCTTCATCGAGAACAACAAGGACGACAAATTGAGGGCGGGACGCCGGGAAAACGGCGGCGAACGATGTGATGTTCTTGTTGGGATCATACCCATCCGGGCCTGGTTTTTCCGCCGTGCCGGTCTTGCCCGCAACTTCATAGCCCTGCGCGTCGGCATTCTTGCCCGAACCGCGTGTCACCACTTCACGCAGCATGCCCAGAACCGTGTTCGCCGTATCGGCCGACATAACTTGGCTCTTGTCGACCTGCGCCGCATCCACCGGCTCGACGAACACAGGCGAGACATAATTCCCGCCATTGCCGAACGCCGTGTACGTCATCGCGAACGCCAGCGGGCTCACCGAGATACCGTGGCCATAGCTGACCGTCGCCATAGCCGTCGCATCCCACACTTCCGGCGTCAGCGGCGAGGCGGTCTGCGGCCCGACATGGCTCTGCCCGCCGAGCAGGTGAACGCTGCGCAGGAAATCCTGCTGCCGTTCGACGCCCATCCGCTGCGCAATCAGCGCGGTCCCGATGTTGGACGAGTGCGCGAGAATATCAGCAGCGCTTACGGACTTCGCATTCGGCAGCGGATGCGGATCTTTCACCAGCGCCGCACCGATCTTCACCGGCGCCGAAACGTCAAACCTGTCCTGCGGCGTCAGCACGCCCGCATCCATCGCCGCCGCCACCGTCAGCGGCTTGTAGATCGAGCCCAGCTCGAACCGCGAATTGAGCGCGCGATTGGAGCGCATGTCCGCGCTGAAATCCCCGCGCCGGTTCGGATCGATCGCCGGCCACGACGCCACCGCCCGCACAGCGCCGCTATGCGTATCGACGACAATCCCCACCCCACCCTTCATGTCGAAATCGGCGTAGGCCTTCTCCAGCTCCTCCTCGACGACGAACTGCACGCTCGCATCCAGCGTCAGCTTCAGCGGCTCGCCGCCCTGCTTCAGCTGCGCATCGAACGCCAGCTCCGAGCCTTCCAGCCCGTCGCCATCGATATTGGTGTAGCCAAGGAAATGCCCCGCCAGCCGCCCACGCGGATAGACGCGCCGCGCCTCCTCCACAAATTGCAGCCCCTCGACGCCAAGGCCGAACACCGCGTCCTTCTCTTCCTGCGTCAGTCCGCGCTGTACCCACACGAACTGCCGCTTGCGATCCGACAGCTGCGCCGTCAGCCCGATCAGGTCGAGCTTCGGCAGCACGCTCTTGAGACCGCTCGCCACCTCGCCCGCATCCCAGATCGCGCTCGGATTCGCCGCCAGCGACCAGCCCGGCACGGTCGTCGCCAGCAGCTCGCCCTTGCGATCGACAATGTCCGCCCGCCGCGTCGCCGCCACCGCAGCCGAGCGCATCCCCGAAGCCGCCTGCTCCGGCCCGTTGAACGCAACATACGCAGACCGCCCGACGATAACGGTGAAGACCACAGCCAGAACGCCCGCAACAATGCGAGCGCGGCGTGGACCCCAGACGTCCTCTTGAGGGCGGTCGAACGACATCATTGCTGAGGCTTCACCTCATTCGATTTCAGGGGCGCAGACGTAGGCGATGCATCCTCTGCCGGCGCGGGCGCTGGCAATGTCAGCCGCTCTTCGCCCAGCCGACGCGACAGCGCTTCGCTAGCGGTGTATTGATCCGGCTGCGCCTGCTCGAGTCCCAGCTGCTGACGCGCGATCGGCGCGATGCGCTCGGGCCGGGTCAGATAGGCTTCCTCCGCCTTCATCACGGCGATGTCCTTGCCGATCGCAGACGCCTCAGCCGTCAACAGATCGATCTCGCCCTGCGTTTCCTCCGCGCCCAGCTTGGCGCGATAGACCGCCACGGCCAGCACGACCACGATGACTGCGCCGATGATCGCAAGCTTACGCATCACGCAACTCCTTCAAGCTGTTTCAGCCCCGGCAGGCGGAACCCCTCGTCCGGAGGAGCGTCCCACGACGGCGCTTCGGTCCGCAGCGCCCAGCGCAAGCGCGCCGACCGAGACCGCGGATTGGCTTCGAGTTCTGCTTCGCCCGGCTCGATGGCCTTGCGCTGCAACACCTCGAATGTCGGCGTCTTGCCCTTGGGCGCTCCCGGCAGGTGCCGCGACGCGCCCGGCTCGTTGCCCGATCTTGCTCGCAAGAACAGCTTCACGATGCGGTCTTCGATTGAATGGAAGGTTACGACAACCAGCCGCCCGCCGGGTTTCAGCACACGCTCGGCCGCGGCCAGCGAGCGCACCAGCTCGCCTGTCTCGTCATTCACCCACATCCGGAGCGCCTGGAAACAGCGCGTCGCCGGATGCGTCGGCTTGCCACGCCGCCCGCCCAACGAGCGCTCGATGCACTCCGCCAGTTCCAGCGTCGTCTGGAATTTCTGTATCTTCCGGCGATACACGATCCCGCGCGCCACGCGCCGCGCCGCTGGCTCCTCGCCGAGAATATGGAAGATGTCCGCCAGCTCGCCCTCGGTGAGATGGTTCACCGCGTCGGCCGCGCTCGGACCTTTCTTCTCCATCCGCATGTCCAGCGGACCATCGCGCATGAAGGAGAAGCCGCGCCCTGCCTCGTCGATCTGGAAGGACGACACGCCAAGATCCAGCATCACGCCGTCAACCTTGTCGCCCCGACCCGCTGCATGGACGATCGCCTCAAGCTCGCCAAAGCGTCCCGGCGCCGGAACAAGCCTCGGGTCCTTGCCAGCGTGGGCCCATGCCCGCTCCATCGCCTCGGGATCGCGATCGATCCCGATCAGCGTGATGTTCGCCACCGCCAGCGCCGCACGCGCATAGCCGCCACCGCCATAAGTGCCATCCACCATGATCGCGCCATCCGTCGGCGCGAGCGCATGGATCACTTCCTCGATGAGGACGGGCACATGGCCTGAAGTCACAGGCGAGGTGAGTTCAAGCTCCCTCATTCGGCGGCCGTCCGATCCTGACCATTATGGCCAGCGCGGCGCGGCTTCGCCTTCAGCAGCCCGAGGCTCTCGCGGGCCAGCGCGCGCATCTCTTCGCGCATCGCCTCGAACGCCGACGGCTCCCAGATCTGGAAACGGTCGCCGAGCCCCACGAACTTCGCCTTGTCCGAGATGCCGGCCTTGGCCAGCAGTTCCGCATCCAGCACGATCCGCCCGCCTTCATCGAATTTCGACGGCCTAGCCTCGCCCATGATGTAGGTCGCGAGCGCGTACCGGCGCGGGTCCATCAGGTCGAGATCGGCCATGGAGTCCTCGAAGCCTTCCATCAGGCGCATCCCCGCGCCCTCGATGCAGGCCTTGTCCAGCGACGGCCACAGATAGACGCTGTCCTCGCCGCCAAGTGACTTGCGGAAAGGCGCGGGGATCGAAACCCGCTTCTTTGCATCAACGCTGCTCTCGAAAGAGGAGAGAAACATACCCCTGATTGCCCGCTTGGCGCTCGCCCGTGTGGGTCAGCGCACCCTGAAAATGAACTGCCTCGGAGCCCCCTCCGTGGAGTTTCAGGGGATACCATGGGAGGGCATGGGCAACAACGGGACATTAGGGTCGCGTTAACCATTTGGACGCCGACTTGCGGAACAAAGCAGGTAGATCGGTGAGCTATATCTGCAGGGGTGTGGATAAGTGGTTTACGACGTGTGAATGACCCAGCGGATTCGCCAGCAAATGCTGGCGTTTCGCCGGTGGAGCGCTGCGCGCCCACCTGTCCACAGCAAATGAGTAAATCTCGATCAGGCGGCCTGTAAGCCGGGTTCTGTCCCCCGCCTCGCCCTCAAAGAAGGCAAGGCAGATGGGCGACCATTCCTCTGGGACGGCCCTTGCGGACCGCCTCGCGCGACCAACCCGGATGGAGCACGAAGGCGTGCCTGTCCCAGCTTGCGCTGGGACGCCCATCCCTATTCGGTCTTGCTCCAGGCGGGGCTTGCCTTGCCATCCCTGTCACCAGGAACGCGGTGGGCTCTTACCCCACCCTTTCACCCTTACCCGGGACGAGTCCCGGGCGGTTTGCTTTCTGTGGCGCTATCCCTCGGGTTTGCAGTTGCCCGCATCCCCGGGCGGACGTTATCCGCCGCCTTGCCTACGTGGAGCCCGGACTTTCCTCCAGTGAGTTGCCCCACCAGCGATCGCCCAGCCGCCCGATCGAGCGGGGGACATATCACTCCCCGGTAGAAAGGGCGATTCCGCCCGTTTCTGAGGCCTAAACGCCGCAGGTCAGCAATAACTGCGCTTGGTTATGGCCTGTTCAGGTTCAGATCAGTAGAAGCTGGCGTTGCGACATCTGGAGGGTTTCCATGCGACTGACTGCTGCTTTTCTCGGCCTCGCCATTCTGGCGGCCCCGTCGGCGCTTGCCGGCCCGGCTGAAGGCGGCGCGATCTACGAAGCCCGCTGCAAGATGTGCCACGCCACCGGCATGGCCAACGCCCCGCTGATCGAGAAGCTCGCCGCGCTCGACAACCAGAAGATCATCGACTCGCTCAACACGCCCGTGCCGATGATGGCCGGCGTCGTCGGCGGCCTGACGGACGAAGACAAGCGCAACATCGCCGTCTTCCTCACCAAGAAATCCCTGCCCGCCAGCGGCAGCCTGCCGGAAGTGAAAGCCGAGTAGGCTTTCTTTCTCTCTGCGATCTTTCCAAACCGGCGGGCCCCTCAAGGCCCGCCGTTTTCACATCGCCCCTCCACCCGGCGCCCCAATCGTCATTCCGGACACGCGCAACTTGTCGCGCCGAAGCGCAGCGAAGGCGGAAGCGCGTGAGCCGGAACCCAGGGGCGGCGAACGTGGCTCCTAGGTTCCCGCTCCCTCATCCTGAGCCTGTCGAAGGACGCTTCGCTACGGCGGGAATGACGGTGAGTGATGTCGAGTTTGGGGGATGGAGCGATATCGAATTCGTAGGACAGCGAAAATTCTTCCCGCGTGATTTCAATCACCTAGCG
>JAUYSA010000170.1 GCA_030696545.1 Hyphomonadaceae bacterium | reverse complement strand
CCAGCCGATCTTCAACGCCCCGTTGATCGTCGTGATCATGTGCATCCTGCTGGTGGCGCTCTACGCCGCCTACGCCTTTGCGCCATTCGCCGAGCAGCAGGCCGCCCTCTATGATTTCGCCCTCGCGCCGGAGCGTTTCTGGGCGCCCGCCGGCTCGCCCAAAGTTTATCCCGATGTGCTCTCTGGCCTGATGACGCTCGGGTCCACCGCGCTGCTGCATGGCGACTGGATGCACGTCATCATCAATTCGCTGATGCTCCTCGCCTTCGGCACGCCCGTCGCCCGCACTTTCGGAAAAGGCCCCAGCGCCTGGGGTCTCTGGATGATCGTGTTCCTCGGCTCCGTCATCGCCGGCTCCGCGCTCTATCTCGCGCTCGCCACCGCTGAGACGCCGTGGGCTGTCGGCGCTTCCGGCGGCACGTCTGGCCTCATCGCCGCCGCCCTCCTGCTCGACCCGTACGGGATGAAGCGCAAACTCTGGGCGCCGGAATTCCTGCGCTTCACGTTCGCCTTCGCGCTCGCCAACGTGCTGCTCACAATTGCGGCGCCCTACGCGCTCGGCATGGGGATCGCTTGGGAAGCGCACCTCGGCGGCTATATTGCAGGGGCAGTGCTTATGGCGGTGCTTCCCGTCAAAGGCTACCGCTTGGTCCAATCATGACGATTTGGCGCCCGCCTCATTCGGGCCGCGTTCATATAGGAAGGCCGTATATCGCCGCTGTGAATGGGGCCGCAGGTTTCGCGGCCCGCCCCTGAGGGAGACTTTATCATGAGGCTTCTGGCTCTCGCCGCGACGGCTCTGCTGGCCGTGTGTGCTGCATCCGCCGACACCGTCAAGGACGGCGCCATCCAGGTCAAGCCTGGCAAGTGGAAGTGGAAGCAGGAAACCAACATCATGGCGATCCCGCTCAACGAGGAAAACCTCGAATGCCTCATCCCCGAGAAGGCGCGCATCACGCTGTCGAAGCTGGCCCGCGATCTTGAGGAAGGCTGCAAGGTCGACAACGTCCAGCCGATCGCCGCAGGTTATTCGTTCAAGCTGATCTGCGAAGGCAAGACCACCGGCAAGGCCGACGCAACGCTGACGCACACGCCCACCTCGATGCAGATCCGCGCCAAGGGCTCGGCCAATCTCGGCTTCATCCCCGCCGGCTTCTCGATGAATGCTGACGCCACCTATATGGGCGACTGCACCGCCGCCGAAGCCGCCATGGAAAAGCAGCGCTGGCTGAAAGAAAATCCGGGCGGCGCTCCGGCCCAGTAGGCCGCACGCCTCTCCACAAAACAGAACGCCCCGCAGCATCAACTGCGGGGCGTTCCTCATTTCAGCGTCCGGCTTCCTAGAACGACCAGGTCAGGCCGGCCTGCACGACGGGATAGATTTCGTAGTCGTTGATGTCGTCCTGCAGGTTCTGTTCTTCGATCGCCAGCTGGTTCTGGAAGTTGGCGTCGTTAGACAGCGTGCCGCCCGTCGCCGTCATGCTCACATCCGGCGATCCGGTGAACATCGCGCCGACGATGAACTTGAAGCCCATGCCCGGCCCCGATCCCTGGAACGTCGTGTCCCAACCAATGCCCAGGAACGGCGCCGTGTCTTCAAGGCTCGCCTCGGCATTCAGCGTCCCGACCTGCGATGGCGTGAAAGTCTGGTTGCCGATCTCGACGTTCTGCGTCGGCGTCGCCGCGAGCTTCAGTCCCTTGTCGCCGAAGTAGGCGCCAGCCGAAACGATGAAGCTGTTCGCGAACGGCCTGAAGTCAACGAACGCGCCCCACGTGGTGAGGTCGAGATCGCCGTCGTAGGCGATGTCGTCATAGGTGTCGTCCACGCCGTACTCGAAATAATTGTACCCGCCGCGCAACTGGATGATCGGCGTGATCTGCGTCTGCGCTTCAATCGAGCCGCCCGTCGTTCCGATGCTGCCGCTAACGGCAATTTGTTGCGCCATTGCTGTCTGCGCGCCTACTCCGCTCCCAACCGCCAATGCGGCCAGCGTCATCATACGTTTCATGCAAACCCCCAATTTCTGCTTAGTCTGAGGCGGCGAATCTGGAGGCATTCGCCACCGCAGGCAATCGCTAGTCCGCCAGCGTCCGAGCCTCCCTGTGGCTGTGCCATGCCGAAAGAGTCACGGCTGCAACGATCACCAGCGCCCCGATCCACACCTGCCAGCGCGGCGTCTCTGCAAAGAAGAAATAGCCGAGCAGGGCGCTCCAGATCAGCGCGGTGTATTCCGCCGCGGCGAGGCTCTGCGCAGGCGCGCGCGCATACGCTTGCGTCAACAGGAACCAGAGCAGGAACCCTGTCAGCCCGGCCACCGCAAACAACGGAATGTCCGCCATCGCCGGCGCCGTACCGAGAAGTATCGCTGGTCCGATCAGGTAGATCGCGGGAAACACATTCCCCAGGAACGCTGTTACAATCGCGTCATCCTTCTGCGCCAGCTGCCGCAGCAGAACCACCGACAGCGCATAAAGCCCAGACGCAACCACGCCCGAGATCACGCCCTCCATGCGCCGCGCCGTATCCGCAACTTCCGGCGCGCCCTGCACCGTGATCAGCACGCCCACGAACCCGACAACCAGCGAAACCGCTGCGATCGGCTGCATCTTCTCGCCGAGGATCCACCAGGCCAGAGGCGCGATCATCAAAGGCGCGCAGAAGATCAGAACCGTCGCCTCTGCGATCGGCAGGATCGTCAGGCAATGAAAGAACAGCACCGCAGAGCCCGTGCTCGCCACGGCCCGCACCGCATGGCGCCTCAGCCCGGCGCCGTCCGGCATCTTCCGCTTCAGCGCCATCACCGTCGCGCCGGAGAACATCGTTCCGAACACATATCGCATCGCCGCGATCAGCACGGCAGTATAGGCCGCGCCCAGATGCTTGATCAGGGCGTCCATCATGCAGCCCATCATCACCCCGATCATCGCCAGAGCGAGCGGGGGCAGGGGCAGCGGGCGTTGAAGCGTTGGTACGTCGCTCATCGTGCCATCCATCACGGAGCGGGATCGATCTCAACGCTCTTCCAGTGACAGGCGCCGTTACGGCAACTTCAATTGATTCAACCAACTTGCCTGAATCGGGCAATTTGGGCATGTTCCCGCCATCTTGCCGGGCGGGCCAAGCGCAATTCCAGGGGGGTTGCGGGGAAGTCGTCCAAAATCAACCCGTTGAGAGGACGATACATGAGCGACTTGTCGCTGTGGCTGCCCATCGTGGCAGGCCTGATCGCAATAGGATACGGGGTCATCACGACCCAGCGCCTCATGGCTCTGCCGACCGGCAGCGCCCGTATGCAGGAAATCGCAAAAGCCATTCAGGAAGGCGCCAACGCCTACCTCAACCGCCAGTATCGCACGATCGCGATGGTCGGCGTTCTCGTCACCATCGTCATCGCGGTCTTCTTCAAGAACTGGGAAGCCCCGCTCGGCTTCGTGCTCGGCGCAGTGCTCTCGGGCGCGGCCGGCTATATCGGCATGAAGATCTCGGTGCAGGCCAACGTCCGCACCACTGAAGCCTCGTCGAAGGGCCTCGCTCAGGGTCTTGCGGTCGCGTTCCAGTCCGGAGCCATCACCGGCATGCTGGTCGTCGGTCTCGCGATCATCGGCCTCGGCGGCTATTACGCGCTCCTCACCGTCGGCCTCGGCCTCGAACCGGGCGATCGCACAGTCATCGACGCGATGGTCTCGCTCGGCTTCGGCGCTTCGCTGATCTCCATCTTCGCCCGTCTCGGCGGCGGCATCTTCACCAAGGGCGCTGACGTCGGCGGCGACATGGTGGGCAAGGTCGAAGCCGGCATTCCGGAAGATGATCCACGCAACCCGGCCACGATCGCAGACAACGTCGGCGACAACGTCGGCGATTGCGCCGGCATGGCGGCCGACCTGTTCGAAACCTACGCGGTGACGATCGTCGCCACGATGGTTCTCGCTTCCATCTCCTTCAACGGCGTCGCAGAAACCGGCATGATGATGCTCCCGCTCACTATCGCGGGCGTCTGCATCATCACCTCGATCCTCGGCACGTTCTTCGTCCGCCTCTCGAAAGACTCGCGCAACGTGATGGGCGCCCTCTACAAGGGCTTCATCGCTTCCGCCGTTCTCTCGGTTCCGGCGCTCTATCTCGCTATCTACATGACGCTTGGCGACCCGATGACCGCAACGGTCACGATGGCCGACGACTTCTCGACCCCGATCACCGCCATGAACCTGTTCCTGTGCGGCATCGCCGGTCTCGTCGTCACCGGCCTCATCATCTGGATCACGGAATACTACACCGGCGTCGGCTACCGTCCTGTGCGCTCGATCGCCCAGGCCTCGGTCTCCGGCCACGGCACCAACGTGATCCAGGGTCTCGCCGTCTCGCTTGAAGCCACGGCCATTCCGGCCCTGATCATCATCGCGGGTATTATCTTCACCTACACGCTCGCCGGTCTCATCGGCGTCGGCATCGCCGTCACGACCATGCTGGCCCTCGCCGGCATGGTGGTCGCGCTCGACGCCTTCGGCCCGGTTACAGACAACGCCGGCGGCATCGCCGAAATGTCCGGCCTCGACGACTCGGTCCGTGAAACGACCGACACGCTCGACGCCGTCGGCAACACGACGAAAGCCGTCACCAAGGGCTACGCGATCGGCTCTGCCGGTCTCGGCGCGCTGGTGCTGTTCGCCGCCTTCACCGCCGACCTTGATTTCTTCTCGACCAACGCGGTCGAGGGAGACTTCCTGTATGGCGTCGTTCCGAACTTCGAGCTGTCGAACCCCTACGTGGTCGTCGGCCTGCTGTTCGGCGGCCTGCTGCCCTTCCTCTTCGGCGGCATGTCGATGATGGCGGTTGGTCGTGCGGCGCAAGCGGTGGTCGAAGAAGTCCGCCGTCAGTTCCGCGAAATCCCGGGCATCATGGACTACACGGGCAAGCCGGATTACGGCCGCGCCGTCGACATGCTGACCAAGGCGGCGATCAAGGAAATGATCCTGCCCTCGCTGCTGCCGGTTCTGTCGCCCATCGTGCTGTTCTTCGTGATCTGGGGCATTGGCGGCTTCGCTGACGACTACAAGGGCCACGCTCTCTCCGCCGTCGGCGCCATGCTTCTCGGCGTGATCGTCACGGGTCTCTTCGTCGCCATCTCGATGACCTCGGGCGGCGGCGCGTGGGACAACGCCAAGAAGTCGTTCGAGGACGGCTTCCGCGACAAGGACGGCGTCGTTCACAAGAAGGGTTCGGAAGCCCACAAGGCTGCCGTCACCGGCGACACCGTCGGCGACCCCTACAAGGACACGGCGGGCCCCGCCGTGAACCCGATGATCAAGATCACCAACATCGTCGCGCTGCTCATGCTCGCGGCCATGGCGGGCGGCCACTAGCCGCAATCTGATCTGACGAAACCGAACGGGCCGCGGATCACTCCGCGGCCCGTTTTTTTCACGTCCGCCGCCAACGCCTCCGCTGCCTGCTGCTGACATCCCGCTGTCAGCACGCTCATGCGTAGATGCAGCGTCAGCCTGCAGAGGCCCCATGCATCTCGTCCGCTACCACGTCGCCGTCAGCCTCGACGGCTTCATTGCGCCGAAGGATGGCTCCACCGCCTGGCTCGATCCCTATGGCAAGGTCGCCATGGGCTTCATCGGCCTCTGGATGGAACAGATCGGCGGCATAATCGTCGGCCGCGCCACCTACGACCAGTCGATCGCCATGGGCGGCTGGATGTGGGGCAAGACGCCCGCCCTCGTCATGACCTCGCGCCCGATCGCGCATGGCCCCCAAACCATCCACGCCCACAATGGCGACCCCGCCACGGGCCTCGCCAAACTCCGCCAGCGCATGAGCGAGCAGGATCTCGACACCGACATCTGGCTCTTCGGCGGCGGCGCTACCGCCGGCCTGTTCCTGAAACACAACCTGATCGATCTCGTGGAACTCGCCGTGGTCCCCGTGGCGCTGGGCGAGGGCCGCCCGCTCTTCGCAAACGCCGCAACACAGCTCACTTTCGAACACGCCTCATCCCAGCCCATCGGCATGGGCTGCATCGTCAACAGCTACAGGCGCGTTGAAAAAAAAGGCCGTCAGGTCGGCGGGTAAACGTTGAACTCCGCCTGCACCCGCTCCGGCTCCACCGCCTCGCCCGGACCGCCAATCGCAATCTCCACGCGATAATCGCCCGGCGGCAGCTCCGCATTGATCTTGCCGTCCATATCAAGCCGATAGCGCGCGATGAAGTCGAGACTGTTCGCCGACATCACCGCCACGAACGCTCCCTCGGGAAGCTCCGGCGCCTCCGGCTTCGGCTCCTCGGCCACAAAGCTCTCAGGCGTTCCATACGGATTACCAAAATCGTACGAGGGCGGAGAGAGTTCGCACGGCACGCGCACCCACATGCTGATCGCCGCATCATGCCGAGAGCACTGCGCCCGCACCGTCATCGGAATATCGGTCCGCTGCGCCGGAATTTTCATCTGCAGATGGCCAACCAGAACAACACCCGGAACGGCCTTCACGCCCGAAATCTGGCCCGAAAATCCCGGCGGGTCTGAAGCTGAAAATTCCAGCGCACAATCCATCTGCGTGTTCGTGAAGCCGGGCGGCTGATCAGGCATCGCGGCGATTGTCGCCAGCTTGTCCTTGCACCACGCGTCGAAGTCGATTGCCGAAACGCCAAACTGCATGTCCGACACTTTGACATGCGGGCAGGACAAGCCGACCGACTTGCAGAGAAAATCCTGCCCAAACGGCAACGCCAGCCCTGCAAACAGGATCGTCACCAGCCCGACCAGGATGCCGCCGATCCGAATGATCGTCTGCGAATTATACCATTCCCGCTTTTCAGCAGGCGCGCCGCCTTGCTGTCCCGGCCCGCTTTCGCTCATCCGCCCGCTCCCCGGTTTCACCGTGGTCCCGCGCGACTATGCTCCCCCGGGCGCCCGGCAAGCAAGCGGTGTGGCGCTAGTCCACGCCGTGCAGAACATCGTTGCGCACCGCATAGCCAGTGATCGCAAAGTCGGTGAAGAACCCGTCGATCCCCAACGCGAAGAACTCCTTCATCGACGTGGCAATCGGCTTCCCGTCGATCGGCTGGTCGTCGCGGAACGTCCACGGATGCACCGGAATGCCCTTCGCGTGCGCCGCCTCGATCACGCCGGTTGATTTGCCGTTCGCATCGCGCAGCATGCCCGTATTCGGGCCCAGTCCCTGCCAGAACGGCGCGCCCGGCATCGCCATAGCCGCATCGAGCGCCGCCTTGTCGCTCACCAGCATCACGACCGGCAGGTCCGTCATCGCGTCAATCTTCTTCACGAAATCCGGCTCGAAAGACTGGATGAACACGCGCGATCCCGCGTCATCCATCCCGTGCTTCTTCAGGCTCGCGAGAATCTTCTCCGCCATGTCCGCATGGCCGATCCCGGCATGATAGGCGGGCGACTTCGCCTCTGGATAAACGCACACCGGCTCGCTCGTCACCGTCACGCGCGACTTCGCCAGCTCCAGCACCTCGTCGAATGTCGGGATCTGATACAGCCCGTCAAACGTCTTGGGCCGCCCCTTGAACGGCTGCACAGCGCGAAGCGTCTTCAACTCGGCCAGCGTGAAGTCCGCCGCCCACCAGTCTTCCCTGTCGCTGAATTCCGGATCAGGCGACTTGCGCTTGCGGCTCGCGAACTCCGGCTTCGATGCCACATCCGTCGTCGTCGACAGATAGGTGTCATGCCGCGCCACCAGCACGCCATCCTTGCTGAACACCAGATCCGGCTCGATGCAGTCCGCGCCATCGTTCAGGGCGCGCTGATAGCCTTCCAGCGTATGCTCCGGCATATGCCCCGACGCGCCCCGATGCGCGACCAGCAGCGGCGTCCTGTTTCCCAGCGAGGCATAAGGCCAGTCGCCCTTGGCTCCGGTCATGCCGGAAAGCGTATCGCACCCGCTCAGGGCGAAGGGCAGGGCGAGCAGTCCGAGAATCTTGATGCGCATCATGGCAGGGAACATGCTCATGTGACGCCCTGATGTCGAGACGCACCGCAACAAGCGCACCGCCCCTTCCTCCCCCGAGCGGGGGAGGAGCCACGCCCACGTCTGTCTCGACAAACGCCGCTCAGGTGGGCGACCGCCCTCACAATCAAGATCGGTCCCCCACCCAACCCCGACCGCCCAATCGCCAGCGAACGCTGCGCCTCCCCCGCTCGGGGGAGGAGAACATCCACACAACCTCCCCACTTTACGACACCCCGCCCACCATGGTCTTGTGAGTAAACACTCACATCAGGAAACGCCGCCATGACCGCAGACCAGCAAGCCCCTTTCGGCTCCGGCTTCGGCCTGCGCTCCACCGCCGCCGATGTGCTGAAGGGCATCGACCTCACGGGCAAGAATGTCATCGTCACCGGCGGCTATTCCGGCATCGGCATCGAAGCCGTGAAAGCGCTGGTCGCCGCCGGCGCCTCCGTCACTGTTCCCGCCCGCCGCCCCGACAAGGCTCGCGAGGAACTCGCCAATGTTCCGGGCGTCGAAATCGCCGAACTCGATCTCGCTGATCTCAACTCCGTCGCGAAATTCGCAGCCAGCTATGTCGCCACAGGCAAGCCGCTGCACATCCTCATCAACAATGCCGCCATCATGGCCAATCCTGAAACCCGTGTCGGCCCACACAATTGGGAATCGCAATTCGCGACCAACCATCTCGGTCACTTCGCGCTCGTCGCCGGCCTCGCGCCCGCACTGAAGGCCGCCAATGGCGCCCGCGTCGTCAGCGTCTCATCCACCGGACACAAACTCTCGCCCGTCGTGTTCGACGACATCCACTTCACTTCGCGCCCTTACCAGAAATGGCCTGCCTACGGTCAGGCCAAGACCGCCAACTCCCTCTTTGCCGTAGAGCTTGATCGCCGTGGCCAGGCGCACGGCGTCCGCGCCTTCGCCATCCATCCCGGCGGCATCATGACACCGCTCCAGCGCTACCTTCCGAAGGAGGAGATGATCGCCTTCGGCTGGATCGACGAGAACGGAAAGATCCACGAACGCTTCAAGACGGTGGAGCAGGGCGCCGCCACCGAAACCTGGGCCGCCACCTCGCCCCAGCTCGACGGCAAGGGCGGGCTCTACTGCGAGGATTGCGACGTGGCCCAACTGACCCAGCCCGGCGCGTCACGCACCTCCGGCGTCGATCCCCATGCAGTAGATGCCGATGCAGCTAAGAAGCTCTGGCAGGTCTCCGTCGCAGCCACCGGCGTCGACGCGTTCTAGCCACAGCCACCGCTTGTCATCCCGGCCGAGCGCAGCGCTATCCGGGACCCATTCATCTGTTATCGGATTCTCTCAATGGCTCCCGGATAGCGCTTCGCGCTTCCGGGATGACAAGCGGGTGTGCTGTCCTACGTCTTGTGCCGCGCATTCGCGCGCAGGTTCGCCGCCAGCGTATTGACGCGTGATGTCTTCGGCACGGGCGTCTTCGCCTTGTTCCGCGCCTGCGTCAGCCGCAGACGATAGGTTCGCGGCGCCTCGCCAAACCAGCGGCGGCAACTGCGCGAGAAGGCGGAGCTGTCGGCATAGTCGAGCATCTGCGCGATCTGCGACAACGAGACAGAGGGTTGAACAAGAAGCGACTCCGCCCACTCGCGCCGCACATCGTCCTTGATCTTCTCGAAGCTCGTGCCCTCGTCCTTCAGCCGCCGCTGCAACGTGCGCGCATGAATGCCCAGCGCCTTGGCCGCCTGCTCAGGCGTGCATTCCCGCCCTTTCAACAGGCTGCGCGCCATCGTCATCACGCGCTTGGTGAAAACCTTCTCGCGCATCGGCGTCTGCGACTGCAGGTAGGTCTCGGCTATCTCGCGCATGTGCGACGACCCGCCCGGCCGCCACGTATCCAGCACCGCCCGCTCGATCGCGATCCCCATCGCCGGCCGCCCGAAGCTCGGCGTCATCCCGAACACCTGGCGATAGACCGCCATCGGCGAGATCGGCTCGTGCATGAACCAG
>JAUYSA010000160.1 GCA_030696545.1 Hyphomonadaceae bacterium | reverse complement strand
ACCGCGGCCGGATGTGATCATCGTGGCGCGGGGCGGCGGGTCGATCGAGGACCTGTGGCCGTTCAACGAGGAGCGCGTGGTGCGCGCGGTGGCGGACAGCGAGATACCGCTGATCTCTGCCGTGGGGCACGAGACGGATACCACGCTGATCGATTTTGTGTCTGACAGACGCGCGCCGACGCCGACCGGGGCGGCGGAGATGGCTCTGCCGGTGCGGAGCGAGCTGATCGCGCAGGTGCAGACGCTGGGCGGACGGCTGACGCGGCGGCTGACGGGGACGGTGGAGAAGCGGAGGCTGGAGTTGCGCTCGGCGGGGGCAAGGCTGCCTAAGCCGGATGCGTTATTGCAGGCGCCGCGTCAGAAGCTGGACATGGCTTCGCAGCGGTTTGGCGGGTCGCTGTCGCGGATGGTGGCGCGCAAGCGGGCGAAGTTTGATGCGGCGGGTGGCGGGTTGCGGCCGGCGGCTTTGCGGCGGGAGATTGCTGGCAAGCGCGCGGAGGTCGAGCGGTTGGCTGCGCGGCTCCAGCCTGCGCTGGGGCGGCGCATGAAGCGGTTGCGCGATGCGCTGCGCGAGCAGACGCGGGTGCTGGATTCGGTTTCGTACGAGCGCGTGCTGGCGCGGGGATTTGCGCTGGTGACGAAGGGTGATGGCGGGCTGGTGCGGTCGGCGGGCGCTGTGGCGGATGGTGATGCGCTGAAGCTGCGGTTTGCCGATGGCGAGGTTGGGGTGACGGCGGGCGGTGGTTCGGGCGGGCCGAAGGCGCCCGCTCCGGCGCCGGCTGCGCCCGAGGTGCAGAGGCCGCGTATTCGGCGCAGGACGACAGGCGGCGATCAGGGCAGCCTGTTTTAAGGGGACGACCATGCGACTGGCTTCACTTGCTGCGGCGCTGATGATGGCGTCGTGCGCGAATGCGCCTGCGCCGCCTGCTGGGACCGATGCGGATACGGTCGCGTGGTGGACGATCACGGCCGAGCTGTCTGGCGACGACATGGAGGGGCGCGATACCGGGTCGGCTGGATATGATCGCTCGGCGCGGTATGTGGCGGATCGTTTCGAGAAGGCGGGGCTGAAGACGGCGGGCGAAAACGGGACGTGGTTCCAGACGCTGCCGCTGAAGGAGGTGCGGGTCGAGAAGGACGGAACGTCGTTCGAGATCGTGCGCGGCGACGGGACGAAGGCCGGGTTGCGGTTCCTGCATCAGATCACGGTGCGGCCGACTGGGGCGCTGCCGGCGGCGATCGATGCGCCGCTGGTGTTTCGGGGTTATTGCTCGGCTGATGCGATGAAGGATGTCTCCGGCAAGGTGGTGGTGTGCTTTGGCGCGCGGCGTGCGGGGATGACGACGGGCGGGCAGCGGCTCGAGAATGCGGCGAAGGCTGGAGCTGTCGGGATCATCAATGTGGATGATCCGGGTTTCACGATCGAACCTTTGCGGTGGCCCGAGGCTTATGCGCGGTCGATGAGTTTTCGTGATGCTGCGGCCCCTGCTTATCCGGGGATGGCAGCGTTGCGGCTGAGCGCGGCGGCGTTTGCCGATGTGGTGCAAGGGGCGGGACAGGATGCGGCGGCGATCCTTAAGGCGGGCGCGGCGTCGAAAGCGCTGGCGAGCTTTGATGTTCCTGCGCGGCTGAAGGCGAGCTTCAGGATTTCACAGCGCGAGGTCCAGTCGGACAATGTGCTGGCTATGTTGCCGGGGACTGATCCGAAGTTGGCGCCGGAGATCGTTGTCGTGTCGGCGCATCTGGATGGATACGGGTATGGCGAGCCGGTGAATGGCGATGCGCTGTACAATGGCGCGTTCGATGATGCGGCGTATGTGGCGACGATGATCCGGCTGGCGGAGCAACGCGCGGGCAAGGGGTTCCGGCGCAGCGTTCTGTTCGCGGTCTATACCGGCGAGGAGAAAGGGCTGCTGGGGTCGAATTGGTATGCGTCGCATCTGACCGTGCCGAAGGAGAACCTGGCGGCGGTGATCAATCTTGATCAGCTGCGGCCGTTGTTTCCGCTGAAGATCCTGACGATGCATGCGATCGACGACACGACGCTGGCGGCGAATGTGCAGAAGGTGGCGGCGGGGATGGGGATCGAGATCCGGCGCGACATGGAGCCCGAGCGCAACCTCAACCAGCGGACCGATCACTTCCCGTTCCTGCGGATGGGCGTGCCGGCGACGAACTTTGTGTTCGGGTTCGATCCTGGGACGGAGGCTGAGCGGCGGTATCGGGAATGGTATCAGGTGCGCTATCACCGGCCGCAGGATGACATGAGCCAGCCGCTCGACTGGGGCGCGGCGCGGGACATGAATCTGTTCTTCTACCGGCTGACGGAAGATGTGGCGCAGGCGGACGAGCGGCCGCGGTTTGTGGCGGGGAGCCAGTGGGCGCCGAAGTAAGTCGGTGAGCACGCGCTCGTCCTTCGACGGACGCACGTGTTCCACGTGCTGCTCAGGATGAGCGCTGGGGAGCGGACTGGGTAGGGTGCATCTTGATGCACCATGCCAGCGTCACGCGCCGACGGTGCATTTCCGCTTCGCTTCAATGCACCCTACGAATTCCGTGAGCGCCGGCTGAGCCTCAGCCTGCCTTCGCGGGCGTACGGCCGAGGAGGTCTTCCACTGGCGTCGAGGTGGCGCCGGGTGGTTTGTAGCCGTTGAGGTTCATGGCTTCGCCGGCTTTGACAGCGTCCTCGTAGGACATGCCTTTTTCCTTCACGAGGTAGGCGGCCCACATGTGGCTGGCGCGCCAGGCGACGGTGCAGTGGAGCAGGACCTTGCCGTCGGCGGCTTTCATCGCGGCGGCGACCTTCTCGACAGCTTCGGGCGTGTAGGGCGTGTCCGGCCCGCCGAGGGGGACGTGGACGTAGTTGATGCCGAGTTCTTTTGCGACGGCCGCCTCGTCAAACGGAACCTGCTTTCGGTTGTCCATCTCCGGCTGGGTGCGGAGGTTGATGATGGTCTTCACGCCCTTGGCGGCGAGATCTCGGAGGGCAGCTTCAGTCGGCTGGCCGGAGACATAGGCGGGGCCGGTGTCAGCGATCATGCCCTGGAAGCCGGGGGTGTCGAGCTTTTGCGGGAAGTGGACAGGCGTTTGCGCGATG
>JAUYSA010000145.1 GCA_030696545.1 Hyphomonadaceae bacterium | reverse complement strand
GATGTGTCGCTCCTCCATCGCCGTGAAGTGAGCAAGCGTATCTGGAAACCACAGCGACAGATCATCCGGCATGTTCATTCGCACCGGCGTGCCCGTCACCGGCTGCTCGGGCGCCAGGATGATTTCGCGCCGCTCACCTACATCCCCAATGATGGACAGGATGAAAAGCCGCTCGCGGGCGATACGCGAGAAGTCGTTGCTTGCACGATGCTCCGGACTGGACTGCGCGGCAGCTGCAACGAGTTCGCCAACGTTCACGCGCGCGGCAAGCCACTCGTTGCGGCGCTCGGAAATCAGCAGGGGAAAGACCAGCACCACCAGCAGCAGCACCATCCCCACTGTGTAGAGCAACAGTTGCCCTGCCACGCCCGTGAAGAAGCCGGACAGCAATCCTGAAGACGTGGCTCTCACATCGCTGGCCGTTTCTCCCGGAGCGTTCGTGTGAGGCGTGTTCGACGATGTGTCAGCCATGGCTCACATGACCCTGTGTTCGCGCAGATCATGCACGCAAGAAGAAGATCTGTCGTCAGCCTGGGCCATTAAATCAACGGGTTAACCGTTCTCCCGCGCCTCGGTCGCCCCTGATTGTGCCGCCTTGAATAGGGGCGCAAGCTCACGGACCATTGACCGGGTTGTGTAGCGAACATCGTTCCGCACATACAAACAAGTGTTTGGTAGGAAACAAAACTGCTATTCTGATCTGGATACGGCAGCATTTGATTTGTGCTGCGCTGCACTACCAAAAGCGTCCAGCCATCAGGATGCAAAAAGAAGACGGCCCCGGAGGAGACGCGACCATGAAAACGGAAAGAACGATCCTGTTGATCGAAGATGATACCGACCTGCGCGAAGCGCTGGCGCGGCAGTTCAACCTGCAGGAGGATTTCAAGGTCGAACACGCGTCCACGGCCGCGGAAGGGATTGAAAAGGCTGAAGCCGTTCGGCCTGACTTGATCATTCTCGATGTCGAACTTCCCGACATGGATGGCCGCGACGCCTGCCGGCTGATCCGCAAGCACAAGGTGCTTGCCCCGATCCTGATGCTGACAGGGCAGACGACAGATTCAGATGCGATCCTCGGTCTTGATGCAGGTGCGAACGATTACATCGCCAAGCCAGTGCGCTTTCCCGTCCTGCTGGCTCGCGTACGCGCGCACATCCGCACGCATGAACAGAGCGATGACGCGTCCTTCCATCTTGGTCCCTATGAATTCCGTCCGTCTTCCAAGGTGCTGATCGATGAAGCACAGCGGAAGATCAGGCTCACCGACAAGGAAACCGATATTCTCCGCTATCTTTACAAGGCGGGCGGCAAGCCGGTCCCGCGCGAAGAGCTGATGGCGGAAGTGTGGGGCCACAACTCGCAGGCCACGACGCACACGCTCGAAACGCACATGTATCGGCTGCGCCAGAAGATCGAACCCAATCCAGGAATGTCGCGCTTCCTGATCACCCAAGGCGGCGGCTACAGCCTGCAGCCTTGATAGCTGCGCTGCACAAAACTCGCTGCGCCGCACACGTCGGGGAGAAAGTGTCCCCGGATCTTTCGATCCGGGGAAAGTTCTCGGGAGTATCGGAGCAGGATGATGAAATCCTGTCTCCAATCGAGCGATGCCGCAGCCGGCATGTTGTTCTTCGAGCTTGCTCGGCTCGTCGTGCCGTTGACGTTCGCGCCAATGTCGCCATCGCCACACCGGAAAAAATCACGCAGGCGAGGCGGCCCACGCCTCTTGCAAATCCGTCATTTTGGCGCTTTGAATAGCTCTCGACCAAACGTTCGTTAGGGTGGCAATTAGGCCCTGGAGAAGAGTTCGGCAAGAGACGCTGTCTGTAACATTTTCAAGGCCCCGAAGAGGGCTGCAGACAGCGCCACAAACGGAGGGAAACGTCATGAGCTTTCAACAGACCATATTTCTCGTTGATCGTGATCCGGCAGCAAACGAGCTGCTGGCGCGCAACTTCGAGGCCCACGAATTCATGGTTTACACGGCGACTACCGCTGAGGAGTTGCTGCAGATGGTCCGCACCAAGCGGGCCGATCTGATCATCCTCGGCGTCGATCTTCCGGATATGGACGGCCGCGACGCCTGCCGCCTCCTGCGCAAGCGCGGGCTGCTGACGCCGGTTCTTATCGTCAGCGATGCAGGGTCTGATTCCGATACCATCCTCGGCCTCGACTCCGGCGCGAACGACTACATCGTGAAGCCGGTGAAGTTCCCCAGCCTGCTTGCTCGCGTACGCGCCCACCTGCGCACCTCTGAAGCAAACTCCAACGCCGTCATCCGCATTGGCCTCTGCGAATTCCAGCCGGCTGATCGCGTGATCGTCGGAACCGACAGGTCGCTTATCCAGCTCACCGAGAAGGAGACGCAGGTCCTGCGTTATCTCTTCCGCGCTCGCGGAAGGCCGGTTTCCAAGCAGGAACTTCTGGTCGAGGTCTGGGGCTACAGCTCCAAGGTCAACTCGCACACGGTCGAAACCCACGTCTATCGCCTGCGCCAGAAGATCGATGGTCTGTCACAGGCTGGATGCGTCCTGCGTACGGAAGACAAGGGCTACAGCCTCCTGTCATCGCTTCCCGACCGCACCGACGCCATCCGCATCCGCACCGTCGCAGGCCGCGACGACGCCTCCATGACCCAAGCCGCATAAGTCTATCAGGCCGCCAAAGGAAACCTCCTTCGGCGGCCTGAAAGCACGCGCAAGCGCCACCCATTTCGAGCAAAAAAGAACCCCGGATCGTAAGATCCGGGGTTTTTATTTCAGGTCCAGGGGAGAAGCCCGGCGCTGCTGCCAGCGCCGGGCTCCTGCAGTCCTTAGAACTTGATCTGAAGCTCAACGCCGCCCCAACGCGGCATGCGGTACTGGTCGCCTTGGGTCATGCACGACTCGGCCAGGAAGCCGTTGCCGCTGTTTCCGTTGGGATCGATCGTTGTCGACGGCGACGAGCCGCAGAACGCCAGCGTTTCCGGGATTACGCGCGCGGTGGAGTTGACGGTGCCGCCAGCGGTGGTCGAAGCTGGCGTCGTATCCGCTCTGCGCAGGCCTTGGCCGCGGCCGTCATACTGGAAGTCGTCGAAGATATTGTTGACGAAGCCGATGATGGTGAAGTGACCATCAGCCGAGTTCCACAGCAGGCGCGCATTCACCAGATCCCATTCCGGCGTCTTGTTGACGTCGCGGTTGAAGATCGACGAGTACGTGCCGTCCTGCCAGCTGTACGAACCCGATGCCGTCAGCGAGCCCATGTCACCCCAGTCGAAGGTGTAGAGCGCGCTGATCGACACTTTGTTTTTCGGGCTGAACGGCAGAATGTTGCCGGACACGTCCTGACCGATCTGGCCGTCCACGAGCACGCCCGAAGCGTTGTATTTCGGGCTGACCACTGCGCCAACGGGCGTAGCGCCGGGCAGGCGGGCAAGCGGATCCGAGCTATGGACGAGGCCGGTTGCTTCCTTGATTTCCGGGTTGGTGTACCCGTAGTTCACGAAGAGGCGGAACGCTTCCGTCGGCGCCCAAGTCGTCTCGATCTCAAAGCCAGTGGTTTGCACTTTTGGCAGGTTGAGGAAGGCCGTGTAGGCAAGCGAGGGCTGGCCCGCGACCGGGATCGGAATCACGGTGTTCGGGATCTGGTACCCTTTGTAGTCGTACAAGTAGAGGTCGGAGTTGATCGTCAGGTACAGATCCGGGAAGTCCTGCTTCCAGCCGATCTCGTAGGAGTCGATCTCTTCCTTGTCGACGCCGGGAACCGGCGAGAAGACTGACGCGCCGCCGCCCGTACCGAAGCCGCCGCCTTTATAGCCGCGAGCGTAGTTGGCGAAAATCAGCGTGTCGTCCGACGGTGTCCAGTCAAGGCGCAGCATACCCGTGACGGCTTGCCAGCTGTCGGCCAGGCGACGAACGCGGTTGCCGTCCGAGTCCCAGTATGCGCCGGACGGGTTGGCCGCCGTTGCATCGACGACGCCCGGAGCGCCGTTCGGATACAGGGTCGATACGCCGTTGAAGGCGCTGTCCGTGATATCAACTCCGGGCTGCGCGGCCGTCCCGGTAGCGCAGGTGGCGGTGTAGTAGCACATTGCGCGACCACGCTCCTGCAGCCAGGTGTAGTCCTTCGAATAACGAAGGCCGCCCGTCAGCTTGAAGTTGTCGTTGATCGTCCAGTCCGCTTGCGTGAAGACACCGTACGAGTTGGAGATGCCTCCGTTCTCGGTGAGCGTCGACAGCGCATGGCCGTTCCGCGTTGCAGTCGGCGTGTTGAACGTGATGCCGCTCACAGCGCCTGTGACCGGGTTGACGTTTGCACGGTTCGAGAAGGGTGTCGGGACCTGATCGTCATAATACACGTAGATCGGCTGACCGAAGTTCTCTTGGTATTGATAGAGACCCGCGATGAACTGCACCGGGCCGTCATAGGTCGAAAAGAGGTTGATCTCGTTCGAGAACCACGAGCGCTGCTCGTTGTACTCAACCGTCCGGCTCGGACGGATCGTCGTCAGCGTGCCGCCTGCGTTGAACGGATAAACCCGAGCCTGATAAGACTCGACAGCGGTGTCATCGCCTTCGGCGAAATAGTTGTATTTGTAGAAGCCGTAGCCGCCG
>JAUYSA010000114.1 GCA_030696545.1 Hyphomonadaceae bacterium | reverse complement strand
TTGATGTCGAAGAGATCGCCCACCGCGAAGACCTCCGCGAAATCCTCGAAGCCCACATCATCGCCGCCGAACACGGCGTCCAGCTGCTCATCACCGAGCGCGCAAGGCAGATCGCAGGCCTCCCCTTCATCTACACAGCCCGCATCGCACCGCCGTATCTGCGGCGGACGAAATCACTCTCGCGGCTTCTGAAGCGCCTCACCAATCTCGCTCGGCTGTTCCACAACCTCGAACGTCTCGCGCACCGCCGCGCCGACCGCATGCGCCGCGAGCGCAGCGAGCCCCCCTTCCGTCTTGCAGCTACGCTGCAATCCACCTCCCCCACGCTCCGCGTGGTGGAGGACTCTCTCGAAGTCCTCCCTCGCCGCAGGCGGGGGAGTTGGATCGGCGCGTCTTCGCGCCGAGACGGAGGGGGCTGCGCGCTTCCGCGCGGACCTCCCCAACCGTCAACTCCCAAAACCCAAACCCAACCCACCTCGCGCTCACCTGCGAGAACGCCCCATCGCGCCCAAAACAAAAAGGCCGCCCTTTCGGACGGCCTTTTCAAAACTCTTCAGATCAATCTGCTCAGCTGCCGGAAGCCGGCGGATCGGCCATCGGGTCCTGCGCATGCTTCACGGCGCCTTCGAAGATCGCGTTCGGCTCGATCGCCAGCGACGCGTGGAAGATGTCGCCACGAACCTTGGCGCCCGTGCAAAGTTGAACCTTGCGGCCGCGAATGCGTCCCTCGACCGTGCCGCGAATGACCACGGACTCAGCGACCACTTCGCCTTTGACCGCGCCGGTTTCGCCAACCGTCAGGGCCGAGGCGCGAACGTCGCCCTCGATCTGGCCGTTGATGTCGATTTCGCCCTGGCTGACGATCGTGCCGGTCATCTTTACGTCAGCCGAAATGATCGACGGGCCTGAACGGGCGGCAGGCGCGCGCTTTGGCGCGTCGCTGAGAACCGGCTTCGGCGCCGGAGCTGGCGTCGGGGGAGCCTCAGGAGTCTTGCCCTTAGTGAACATGCTTGCCCGCCCTTAGGAATTTGATCGGATCGTATGACTTGCCGCGAAAGTATATCTCGTAATGCAGGTGAGGTCCCGTGCTTCTTCCAGTGGACCCCATAGTGCCAATCTTCTGACCGATCGCGATCTGCGCGCCGGCCTTCACCGTAATCGAATTCAGGTGCCCGTAACGGGTGCGGAAGCCGCCGCCATGGTCAACTTCGACCACCCGGCCATAGCCGCCTTTTACGCCCGCGAATGTGACCGTCCCCGGCGCCGTCGTAATGATCGGCGCACCGTAATACGCTGCAAGATCGGCGCCCTCATGGAACGCAGTCTTCCGGTTGAACGGGTCCGAGCGATAGCCGAAGGCAGACGTTTCGCGGAAGTCGACGTCCACCGGCGAGCCAAGGGGCAGGGCGTGGATCGCGTTCTCGTATAGCTGGGCTTCCTGCAGGCGGGCTTCGACCTCGAAGATCCGCCGCTTGAACGGGTCAGCCTCAAGAGCGGCCGCCGCAGAGGAGGAGCTCGTCAGGTTAACTTCCACCAGCGGTCCGCCAACGCCTTGCTGGTCCAGCACGCGGGCAGCCGAAACGCCGGTCAGCCGGATAATGCCGCGCGCGCTTTCCGAGCGGCGGACGGCTTCGTCCTCGAACGCGTCGAGGAACATCGCCTGTTCAGTGATCAGTCCGTCGGTGCGGGCGCGAAAGCTGGAGGTATCGTTGGCGGCTGCTTCCGCTCCCTCTGGCCGGCTCTGGCGCGGGTCGCCTTCCTCAATCGTCGAATCGATCAGCAGCGAAGCGTTCTGTCCGCTCAGCGCGATAGCCGACGCCGAATCCTGCCCCTGCAAGCTGGCGAGCAGGCGCTTCAGCGTGGCGTGGCGATCCTCGGCCTCGTTCAGCGCCGTGTTGAAATCTGTGGTCCTGGTCTCAAGCAGGGTGAGGGCAGTCTGCTCAGCCGACTTCGCCTGACGCAGTTCGCGCTCGAGACGGGCCGTCTTCCGGTCGGAAGACCCGCCCTGGATATCAATGCTTGGCCCGCGGAGGAGAACGGCAACCGTTGCAAACAGGCACCAGCCGACGATCAAGGTCGCGCCGCCAGCCATCATTGCCTGACGCCACGGCGAGATCGAAACGTACCGCACGGAGCCGCCGCTGCGGTGATAGATCTGTCTTTCGGGAAAGGCCTTCTCGAAGAATGCTTTCGTCTTCGATTTCAGGTGCTTGACCGCCATTTACACTGCCCGATCAATTTCTCTACGCGCCAAGCCCCGCGTTGCCCCGCTGGATGTCGCCCGACGATAAAAGGGATAACTCAGAAATTCGCGCACGCGAACCCCTACGAACAGCTTTTTCGCCTACGTTTGCAGCGTGAGTTTAAGCAGGCGTGAATCTACACAAAACGCCGCTGATTTGGTTAACGGGAAGCTTCCAGCTCGCCTTCCACGCGCTCGGCATGACCCGGAACGCGGACGTTTCGCCACACCTGTCGAATCAGGCCGTCCGGTCCGATCAGGAAAGTGGAGCGAACGATGCCCATGAATCGGTTTCCGTAGAGCTGCTTCTCCTGCCAGACGCCATAGGCGTTGCAGACCGTCCCATCCTCGTCAGAGCCCAGTCGCACCTTGAGCTTGTACTTGGCCGTGAATGCCTTGTGGTCGGCCAGGCTGTCGCGCGAAATGCCCAGCAATGCTGCCCCTTTTCGCATCAGTTTCGGCTGCGCCTCGCTGAACGCGACCGCTTCGCGGGTGCAGGCGTCGGTATCGTCCTTGGGGTAGAAGAAAAGGATCAGATGCTTCCCGGCATAGCCGGAAAGACTGGCCGGCCGCCCCTTTGTGGTCGGCAGCTGAAATGCGGGCGCCCGGTCGCCGGGCTTGAGAGGCTGTGTCACAATCAGTCCGTAATGTTGTGGTTGTTCAGAGTGTCCGAAGTGTACCGTCTTTCAGCTGAGTCAGTGAAGCTGCGGTTTTCGCGGGGCTGGAAGCAGGGAGTCGCGCTTTGAGGATTTCCCCAAAGCTCCTCATCATCGAGATCTTCGCGTTCCTTGTCTTCGCGATTCTGGCGGCAGCCGGCTTTCTCGCCTGGAGGCTGTCGCAGGGACCTATCGACCTCGAAATGATCCGCCCGCAGGTCGAGCGGTCTCTGACCGACGCGCGCGGCGGCCAGCCCGTGAAGATCGAGAACCTCGTCCTCGAATGGGTCCGTGATCGCGGCCGGGTGGAAGCCGTGGCCAGGGGGTTTACGGCGATGGACAAGGCGAACAACGTCGCCTTCCGCGCAGAGCGGGCAATGATCGCGCTTGATGCCGGATCGCTGGTCGGGTGGAAGTTCAAGACGCGCCAGCTTCGTCTCGAGAACGGAACGGCCTCGGTCGTGCGCTCCAAAGAAGGCGTGTGGACGCTCGCCGACATGGTGCTCGCCCGCGAGCCTGACGCCAGCGACAAGCCCTTCGACCCAATCCGCGACCTCAACTGGACGACACTGGCGACGCCTGTGCGGGCGCTTATCTCTGCTGGGGATTTCGAGCAGGTCGAACTCGCCAATTTTCGCCTCGACATCGACGACCAGAAGGCCGGCACGAAGTGGAGCGCCAATCCGGTCGCGGGCAGCTGGAGCGCAAAGAAGGAAGGCGTCGCGATCAATCTCGATGCGACTCTTGCCGATGCGCTCGTCGGCGAACCGAACGCCATCCGCATCAACATTGTGTCGGACGGAGACGTAACCCGCGCCGCGGGTAAGCTGACCCTGCAGGGCGTCGACCCGATGTCGATCGCCCGCATGTTCGGATACACGGGCGATGGCTTTTCGTCCGGCAAGCCCGCCAGCGCCACCTTCTCCATCGCGGCGACGGAAAAGGGCGGCCTGCAGAGCACGAAGCTGTCCCTCGCCGGCGTCACCGGAAGTGGTCACTTCGTCGATCAGACGATCAACGTTCGCGACCTCTCCTTCGACGCGGCTTATGATCCTGCCACCAAGCAGATCACGCTCGAAAATCTCAAGATCGATTCCGATCGGCTCGCTGGCGAGTTCACCGGCTCGATGGACGCAACCGCTATCATGAGCGGCGACACCACGAGCCCGACCCCGTTCAAGCTTTCCGGCACAGGCTTCACGCTTGGCTTCACGCCGGTCTTCGAGGCACCGTGGGAATTCACGTCGGCTGAGGTCGAGGCCAGCATCTCGCCAGATGCCCGCCGCATGACAATCACCAGCCTCAAGGCCGTCACAGGCGGCTTGAACGCAGCCGCCTCAGGCGAACTCTGGCTCGAAGGGCAGGGTGATGCGCAGCAACTCGGTGTAAAAGTCAGCGCTGTCGGCACGGGAGATATCACGCCCCAGCAGGTCGTGGCGTTCTGGCCTGTCGATCTCGGCGCCAGCGCGCGGCTGTGGGTACGCGATCGCATACCTGCGGGAAAGACGACGAAGGCTGTCTTCAATGTCGATTGGCCGCCCGGCGCCAATTCAAAGGGGTTCTTGCCCGACGAAAATCTCGCGCTCGAATTCACCGTCGAGAATGCAAGCGTGATCTTCCTTGACGACTTCCCGCCCGTGACCGGCATATCCGGCGTCGGTCATCTCAAGGGCAACAGTCTGGTCGTCGATGTGTCCGCCGGAATGCTCGACAAATGGCAGGTCGATGAAGGCAGGGTCGTCCTCCCTCGCTTCTCGCCGGGCGGCGCGATGATGGACGTGAAAGTCTCCGGCCGCGGCGGGCTTCCCGACATGATGCGCGTGCTCGATCGCAGCAACCTGCAAGTTGGTTCGCGCTATGGGCTGATGATCGACCAGATGACGGGCACGGGCAGCGTCGATGTTCACGTTCAGCATCCGATGCGCGATGATGTGCGCCCCGAGGAGGAGCTGTTCTCCGTCACCGGCGGCTTCGTATCCGCCTCTGCGCCAGACCTCGTCGGCGATTTCGACCTCGCCAATGCGAACGTGAATTTCCAGCTCGACCAGAACGGCATGACCATGTCTGGCAGCGGCGATTTCGGTCCCGCCCCCGTCAGCTTCCAATGGAGGGAACGCACGGAAATCGGTGCGAGCGAGGCGGAAACAGTTCTGACAGCCAAGGCGCGCGCGACCCCCGACCTGCTCAACGCCTTTGGCCTTGCCGCGCGTAATTTCATGCAGGGCGAGGCTGCTGTTGAGCTTACCGCGTCCGGTCCCGGCGGCCGCAACTTCACCGCCATCACTGCCAAGGTCGATCTCACACACTCCCAGCTCGATATCGAGGAGTTCGGGTGGAGCAAGAAATACGATGCGCCAGCCGAGGGCACGTTCCGCTATGGCAAGGGCAATGAAGGCGCTATCCTGACTGGCGACATCCGCGCTGACGGCCTCGAACTGATCGGCGAAGGCCGCATGGACAATGCCGGCGTTTTCCAGACGATCGATATCGAGCGTCTGTTCTCACGCGACCGTGTGGATCTGCGCGGCATGGTCAACCGCAAGCAGGATGGCGGCTATCGCGTGTGGCTCAACGGCCCGTTCTTCGATGCGAGTCCGTGGATGGATTCGATGCTGAATATGTCGAGCGGCGCGGGCGCGCAGACAGAAGACTCCGTCGGTGGTCCCGTCGACCCAGGCCCGGTGTTCGACCTTCAGCTGAATGCAGACCGTCTCCGGGTTCGCGAGAACGCAGAGATCGGCAATGCCAAGGTGGCATTCGCAATTGATGGCGAAGGGCCGCGCACGGGTACGATCACCGGCCTCATCGCGCGCGGCAAGAACCTGAACGTCGCGATCAACACCGTCGATGGTGTTCGCAATATTTCCGCACGCATGGACGACGCCGGATTTGGCGCCCGCGTGCTGTTGAACGCCGACTATCTGATCGGCGGAAAGCTGACTTTCGATGGCAAGTTCAAGGGCGCCGATGGCCAGGCGCTGGTCACGATGACCGACGTGCGCCTCAAGGATGCGCCCCTCGTCGCCCAGCTCTTCTCGCTTGCGTCGCTGCAGGGTCTTGCCGACGTGCTGTCGGGCGATGGCGTGATGTTCAGCGAGGTCAACGCCCCCGTGAGATTTGTTGGCGGCCGTATTGATCTTCCGGGCATGCGCGCAACCGGCCCGGCGATGGGTCTCACGGCGCGCGGCTGGATTGCGCCCGAAAGCAGCGAGCTTGCGCTGGATGGCGTGCTGGCCCCGTCCTTCGTCGGCGCCAACTCGGTTCTGGGTGTGCTCCCCATCATCGGCGACCTGTTCGTCTCGCGGCAGGGCGAGGGGATGTTCGCGCCGACCTATTCTGTGCGGGGAACGTTCGCGCGCGCGCGCATCACGATCAACCCGATCGCCGTGCTTACTCCCGGAGTGCTGCGCCAGATCTTCGAGAACCCAGCCGTTCCACCGCCCGTCGCGACAGAGCCTTCGGTTTCGCAGGGCGGCAACCGCTGACCACAAAAGCAAACGGCCCGCTCGATCCGAGCGGGCCGCACAGCATTTTGCCTGAGCTGACTATCAGCCCTCAGCGAGCTTCTTCATCGTGGCGAGCGCGCCTTCGAACGTCTTGCGACGTCCGGCAACGTCCGCGTCTTTCGCGGCTTGGTCAGCCTTGTCCGACACGTCGAGCATCAGCGTGTAGATCAGCTTCGACGATTTGGCGTCGACCGGGCGGGCTTCGAGGAAGCCGTGATAGAGATTATAGAATTTCCCCTCGACGGCTGGCTGCGTGTAGCCATAGCTCAGCTCGGTCTTGGCGGTCAGCACTTCGGTCACGCGCTTGGCGATCACGCGCACTGAACCGATCTGGCCGTTGCCGGAGGTCACTTCGCACGGCACGCCGCCTGCCGGAGAAATCCAGTTCGAGATATCGCACCAGCCGCCGATCTTGGCCCAGACTTCAGCGGCGGGCTTGTTGACCGTGATCTCCATCGGGATGGAGACATATTCGGGGGCTTTCTGAGCCCAGGCAGCGCCGGTTATCGCGGCGGCGCCGACTGCGCAGGCCGCCAGTGTCGAGATAATTTTCATGGGTGGTCCTCTCCCTAATCCCGCATTCGCGGTGTGGAGGGAAATGAGCTTACGGGCGCGTAAAGCGCCAGCGATTTCTTCAGTTGCCCGTCTCACGAACACGCTATGCCTGTGAGCAGGGTCGACTGATCCTGCTAAAAATTGGCCTCAAGCGGCCAGTTCGGCCTCGTCCGCCATCTTCAGCTGGCGGTTCAGAGCCAGCTGTTCCGGCGAGAGGCTGCGCACGCGGCTGATCTCGGTGATCAGGTCACGCTCGGCGATCGGCTTGGACATGTACCCGTCCATTCCCATGCCCAGATAGCGCTCCTTGTCCCCGGTCATCGCATCGGCGGTGAGCGCGATCACGGGCAGGTTCGCCCACGATTGTCCCGATGCGCGGATGGCGCGGATCGTCTCCGTGCCGTCCATCACCGGCATGTGGACGTCCAGCAGGACGATGTCGAACGTCTCGCGATCCAGCGCGGCGAGCGCTTCCTTGCCGTTGGTTGCTTCCACGATCCGCATGTTGAACGGGCGCAGAAAAAGCGAGGCCACCTGGCGATTGATCGGATGATCGTCGACCAGCAGCAGGCGCAGGTTCTGGTTCTTCAGCGACGAGCGGGATTCATCCTCGTTCATCGTCATGCCCTCGCTGACGACGCGATGCTGTGGCGCAGCCTCGCCGGCGAGGAAGGTGAACGTGAATTCGGAGCCGCGTCCGATTTCCGACCGGACGGTGGCTTCGCCGCCCATCAACTCGGCAAGGCTGCGCGTGATCGAAAGGCCAAGGCCGGTACCGCCATATTTGCGCGAGGTGGAATCGTCAGCCTGCGTGAACGGACGGAACAGCCTCCCCGTCGTTTCCTCATCCATGCCCACGCCAGTGTCAGAGACGCGGATCTTCACCAGATGCTGGCCATCCGGCCTGCGCTTCGCTGTGACGAAAACCTCGACCCGGCCCTTGGCCGTGAACTTGATGGCGTTGGAAATCAGATTGGAAACACACTGGCGCACACGTACCGCGTCGAAATTCAGAACCTGCGGCAGGTCCGCGTCCAGCGAGAGATAGAACTCCAGCCCCGACTCCTCAGCCTTCGGCTTCCAGAGCCGGTGCAGGCGGCGCAGCGTATGCGTAAGGTCCGTATCCGCCGAGACAATCGCGATCTTGCCGGCTTCGATCTTGGAAAGGTCCAGCACATCGTTCAGCAGCGCCATCAGGTTGCGCCCGCTGTCGAGAATGGTCTGCACCTGGTCGCGCTGTTCCGCGTTGAGTCCGCCCATCTCCAGTACCTGCGCCATCCCCAGGATGCCGTTCAGCGGCGTGCGGATCTCGTGGCTCATGTTGGCGAGGAATGCAGACTTGGCGTTGGAGGCCGCCACGGCTGCTTCCTGCGCCTTCTTGAGTTCCTTCTCGCGCTGACGGAGCTCCGTCACATCGACTGAGATCGCAACCTTTCGCCCCTCTGACATTGGGCAATAGGTGATCTGGACGATGCGTCCGTCGGCTGTGCGCTGTTCGTAGGTCTCGCCATTGGCGGTGAAGGCGCTGAACTTCTCGACCTGTTTGACGACTTCTTCCTCGGACGCGCCGGGC
>JAUYSA010000084.1 GCA_030696545.1 Hyphomonadaceae bacterium | reverse complement strand
CAATTCACAAACACATGCCGCCGGATCGACAGCCGCCGCGAACAACACCTTGACGGGCGCGGATCATGGCGATCTCAACGTTCGCCTGGCGCAGACCGCATCGAATTCGTCCTACGCGATCACGGATGTCGATGCCTGCTGCACGGGGACAACTGTTGCCGGGTCTTCCGCTGTAGCAAACGCATACGGCTCATCTTCCACGACTTCGACTGTTGATGCCCGGTACACGCAAAACGCGACGGGCGGAGAATCCCGCGCCACGACCGACGTTTATCAGTATCGCGCCTATGACATCACGGCCGCTTCGACCGCAGCCGCGAACTCGGCCACAATCAACAATGAATGGGGCTATACATCGATCCGCGGGCGGCAGACTTCGTCGACCACCGTTGCAGCTGACACGCGCGTCACGGTTGGCACATGGTCGAGCACGGCAGTGGCGTCTGCCTACGGTGTCGGCAACACCACGCTCGCCACGAACATCGGATCGGACATGCTCGTCGATATCGCCCAGATCAACACGGGCGGTGTCGATGCAAACGCCCAGTTCGCAGGTGCGTCCAGCGATGGTGGCGAAATACTCGTTTCATCGACAGCGATAGGCAACGCTTTCACTGGCTATGTCTGCTCGCAATGCGGTGACGCAGCACTGTCCGGCACGGTCAACCAGTCCAACGGCGGCAACATCACATCAACCGGCACGATCAGCACGAATGGCGCTGGCGCGATCATCGGATCTTCATCCGCCATCGGCAACTCGGCCACGTTCATCACGACGCAACGGGGCCAGTGATCGAGCGGTAATACAACAGAATTCCAGGGTCCATCGTCTGCGGTCGCCCTGGCCTGCCGTGTAAAGTACGCCCAGGGGCGGGGGGCGTGTTGAGTAGTGTAGCGTACTGTGCGGCGGCTTTCCTTGTCGGAGAGCCGCCGCATTGCTTTTGGAACCCGTCGACAGTCTGGCGCTTTAACGCTCTGACGTAGCTGGAAGATTTGCCTTGAAAAACCGTTTCGGATTTTTGCTCGCCGCCAGCCTGGTAGCTTGTGGTTGCGGCGATGGGTCGGGCGCACCGGCGAACGCAGATGCGGAGCTTTCATCGAGAACAATTCTTAGGCCGATACCAGCGCCCTTTCGGAATGTGTGGGCAGTCGAAACGGCGGACTGTTCCCGGATAGACGGCCCTACCCGCGTAAATATTGATCCGTCCACGATCAGCTTCCATGAGGGGCGTTTCGATGTCGTGTCGCTGGACCAATCAGGTGAAGAACAGCTTCTGCTGGGCGTCCGATTTGAGGGCGGACCACTGCAGACGCATATCCTGAAGCTGAGCAATCAATTCGAAACGCTATCCTATACGGGACCGGAAATCCTGCGAACGCTTCATCGTTGCCGTACCTGAAGCGGAACCTGCGCGGCGATCCGCCGTTCGGATAAAATGACGCGTGATCTTTTCAGAATTGCCTGCATGACCGCTGTGACCTTGGCTTTCGCAGCTTGCGGAGAGCCGGAAAGCACACCTCCAGGAACGATCACCGAAGCAGCGCCGACAACCGAACTGCCAGCGCAGTCGTATTCGGCAACGCCCGCGCCGGGCGAGGAACTACCACGATCACAGACGACGCCAGGCCCGATACCAGTCGCGTTTCGGCATGTGTGGGCGATCGAAGCCGGAGACTGCATCGCAGACCCGGCGCTGACACGCATTGCCATCGCGCCAGGCGCCATCCGGTTCTACGAAGGTCGCTCGGAAGTCGTTTCCGCCAATGCCCCGCACGAAGGTGCGCTAGTTCTACAGGTCAATCACAGCTCCGAAGGACAGATGACCAGCGAGACTCACACGCTCGCGCTGGATGAAGCGGGAACCACGCTGACCTATCAGCGTGACGACAACAGCTTCATTTACAAGCGGTGCGATTGATTTCCGCCTCAATTTTCCAATGCAAACCGGAGCCCGGCATTAGCTTCAAGCCGCGTGATTAGCTTGGCGCCAAGGGCGGCGCCCGGCGTCCACACGCCGCCGGAAGTCTCATCGCGTCCGACATCTCGCGCGAGGCAAAGCGCGCTTTCCGATATCATTTTTGAGGTGGAAGCGTAGCCGGGGTCCTTGTCACCCTTCACTGCACCACGCATGGCGCGGCCATCCTTTGTCTCGCCGGTAAACAGGACATCGTAGAATCCGGTTTCGCGCTCTTCCTTTGATGGGCCCTCTCCAGGCTTCGGCAGTGCGAACTTGCGCAGCAGCGCGCGCGTCGGCGCAAAGCCAAGCAGCGTGTTCTGGATCGCGCTCTGGCGCGCTGTCGCCCTTGCCCGCTTCTGGCCGGCGGCGCCGTCCCCCGTGAGCATCATCTCGTCATAGACAAAGTCTGCTCCCCACGCCTGAGCAAGCAGGTGGTTGGTACGGTGAACATTCTTGGTGTTGATGGTCGCCATGATGAAGGGTGCAGCCCATTGTGCAGCGACTGCGTCGTGCTCGACGGCCTCGCCAGACGGCTGTTGCGGCCCCCTGAAGCCCGGGGTCAGCGCAAAGGGATCGGCGAGGGTCTTCAGGGTTGAGGGCGTTCGCTTTGACGCCTCCAGTGTGGCCATCAGGCTGGCAACCGTGCCACCCGAAAATCCGCCCTTCATCTTGCGTACGCGGCCGCGAACACGCTGCAGCGGCACGCCCAGTCTCTCCCTTGCCTGATCCTGGAGGAAGGTGACGCCAAGATCGAACGGTATGGAGTCGAACCCGCACGAAAACACGATGCGTGCGCCGCTCGCCTTTGCCTTCGCGTCGTACTTGGCGATCATCGCCGCCATCCAGGCAGGCTCGCCACACAGGTCGACATAGTCCGTCCCAGCCTCGACGCATGCAGCGACAAGCGGCTCGCCATAAAGCTGGTAAGGTCCAACAGTTGTGATGACGACCCGCGTTGATTGCGCCATGGCGGCAAGAGAGGCTGGATCAGACGCATCGGCGATCAGCAGCGGTAATGCGGCGTGAGCGCCGATTTCGGCTCGCACGGCCTCAAGCTTTATCTTGCTACGTCCAGCTATCGCCCAACGTATGTCGCGCCCCACGCCGTAGGTTGCGAGCATGTGCTCGGCTACGAGACGGCCGGTAAACCCGGTCGCCCCATAGACGATAACGTCGTACCCCTGCTCCGCCATGCACCGCTCCGTGACGGCCCGCTGTGGCCGTCTGGCGCACTGTCGGCCCCTAACAAGAGCGCGGTCAAGTTGGAGCGTTGAATACAAGGGCGACGCGCCGCAGGCTTTCCGCTGCGGCGCCGCCTTTCCGGCAGTCGCCGTTTATGGGAATTCTCGGGCCATGGAATTCTTCAAGCCTACCGTAATCGCAATACCCTTCTTCATCCTCACCGTTGCACTGGAATGGTGGGCGGTGAAGACGAAGCGCGCCACCGGCCGCTATGAGACGAAGGACGCCATCACCTCGCTGACGATGGGCCTCGGCAGCGTCGCGGTCGATACCGCCTTCGCCTTTGTCGGTACGTGGCTGCTGATGCTGTTCTGGCCGTATCGGCTGTTCGAGATACCCGTGACCTGGTGGAGCTTCCTGCTCGTCTTCGTCGGCTACGACCTGATCTATTATTGGAAGCATCGCTTCGCGCACACGGTCCGGTGGTGGTGGTCGGAGCATGTGACGCATCACTCTTCCACCCACTACAATCTGACCACCGCGCTGAGGCAGCCCTGGTTTGGACCGCTGACCGGCCTCGTGATCATTGCCGCGCCGCTTGTGCTGCTGGGCTTCCATCCGGCCTTCATCGCGCTCTCGGCCGGGGTGAACCTTGTCTATCAGTACTGGATTCACACCGAGGCGATCCGCAAGCTGCCGCGCTGGTTCGAGGCGGTGATGAACACGCCCAGCCATCACCGCGTTCATCACGCGACCAATCCGCGATATCTCGACGCCAACTATGCTGGCGTCTTCATCATCTGGGATCGGATGTTCGGATCATTCGTGCCCGAACTGGATCGCGACAAACCCGTCTATGGCATCGTCACGCCGCTCGAGAAATTCAATCCGCTGATCGTAGCTTACCACGGCCTGTTTGGCCTGCTTCGCGACTGCTGGAACGACGGCCCACGCCCGTGGCGCTGGGTTGGCCGCTTCATCAACAAGCCCGGCTGGTCTCCAGACGGAAATCACTCGCGCTCGGACGAGATCAAGGAAGCCTATCTGGCGGCGCACCCGGATCAGGCGGGCACGCCCGGCCTGCCGGTAAAACATCTGAAAGCCAAAGCCGCCGGCTCAGTTCCGGTCGCGGCAGAGTAACTCCGCCACGACCAGAACTTGTCGCCAGATGACTATGCGGCTGTCTTGGTCTTCTCGACCCAGCGCTTCACGCGCGCCTCAAGAACCGGCAGCGGCAACGCACCGCCACCGAGTACAGTGTCGTGGAAACCGGCCATTGTGAACTTGTCGCCAAGTTCCTTCTGCGCCTGCGCGCGTAGTTCCTGGATCTTGATCATGCCGATCTTGTAGGCCGTCGCCTGGCCCGGCCACACGATATAGCGGCGGATTTCCGAACGCACGGCCGCTTCCGGGACAGACGAGTTGTCGAGGAAGTATTTCACCGCCTGCTCTTCGCCCCACCCTTTGGAGTGCAGCCCCGTGTCGACCACAAGGCGGATCGCGCGCCAGATCTCGGCTGAGAGGCGGCCATAGTCCGAGTACGGATCGGCATACTGACCCATCTCCTTGGCGAGCGTCTCGGTGTAGAGACCCCAGCCTTCCTGATACGCCGTCGAGCCATACTGCGTGCGGAACTTCGGAATGCCCGTCAGCTCCTGCGCGATGGCGATCTGCATGTGGTGGCCCGGATTCCCCTCGTGGTAGGTGATCGTCTCCAGCTCATAGGTCGGCATCGCGTTCATGTCGCTGAGGTGTGCGTAGAACACCCCCGGACGCGAACCATCGGGAGTTGGCGGGAAATAGTGCTGCGCCCCGCCGGCTTCCTCGCGGAATGCTTCGACACGCTTCACAACCAGCGGCGCCTTGGGCATCAGGCCGAAATACTGCGGCAGCTTACCCTGGATGTCCGCGAGATAGCCCTCGGCCATCTTGATGTACTGGGCGCGGCCGGCGTCCGTGTTTGGCAGGTGGAACTGCGGATCGGTGCGCATGAACACGAAGAACTCGGCCAGCGTGCCCTTGAAACCAACAGTCTCCTTGATCTTCTCCATCTCGGCATGGATGCGCGTGACTTCCTTGAGGCCAAGCTCATGAATCTGCTCGGCCGTCATGTCAGTCGTGGTCATCAGCTTGAGCGAGACATTGTAATACGCTGCGCCATCTTTCATCAGCTGACCTGCGCCCTGCGCTAGTTCGGGCGTGTTGGCGCGGTCGGCCTCAAGCCATGCGATAACGCGGTCGTAGGCCGGCTTCACTGACTCAACCAGGGCCTTGCTCGCGGCGCCTTCCAGGGCCTTCGCTTCATCCGCATTGATCTTGCCGCCATCGAGCAGCGTCTTGATCTCGCTCTTTGCGTCGGCCCAGATCGGCGAGTCCGCACCGGGGCCAAAGGGCGCCCCCTTGATCACGTTGCGGGATTCGTCCAGCGATTGGTCATAAGCAAAGCGCGGCGCATGATTGCCGTCGGCGGCCGCGAGCTTGGCGCCTTCAAGCACCTGGTCGATCGCCCGCGCCATTTCCGGAAGACGCGCCACATAGGCTTCCATGTCTGCCTTGTCAGCGACCGCGTGGAAGCTGATCATGAAGTTCGGCAAAAAGACGTGCGGGCCATCCTTGACGAAGATGTACGGCGCGCGGCGAAACTTTGCGCCCTCCTCCATCATGTCGAGCTGCTGGGCCCACAGGTCGAACGAAGTGCGGGATTCTTCATCCAGCCTGGCCGGATCGAACTTCTCCTTCATCTCCGCAACGCTGGCGCGACGCCAGGCGAGCTGCCGGTCGATCTCGGCTTCATCATACTGGTCGATCTCGGAGTTATGCTCCTTGCGCCCCTGGAAGGTCAGGGAGATGGGGCTGGTGAGGAGGTTTTCCTCATATTCCGCATCGAGCCACACGGTCAGGTCCGCACTTGCCTTCGCGACCTCCTCAACAGTCGGCGCGACGGGCGCCGTGGGACCGCACGCAGTGACAAGAGCCATCAGGCCCGCAGTGAACATCAATCTCATGTGTCTCTCCTCAAGCCTTTGTCTGCGCAGCGATCCAGGCGCGTACGCGCGCCTCAAGCACCGGCAGCGGCATGCTGCCACCACCGATCACCATGTCGTGGAACGCCTTCCAGTCAAACTTGTCGCCAAGCGCCGCCTGCGCTTCGTTGCGCAGTTTCTGGATGGCGATCATTCCGATCTTGTAGGTGGTTGCCTGCCCCGGCCAAAGCAGGAAGCGCTTCACCTCGCTCTTGATCGAGCTTGTCGGACGCGCCGAGTTGGCCATGGCCCAGGCGACCGCTTCCTCCTCAGTCCAGCCCTTGGCATGCAGGCCCGTGTCGAGCACCAGACGCACCGCGCGCCACAGTTCCGAGTTGAGACGACCGAAATCATTGTACGGGTCGGTGAACATGCCCATCGTCTTGCCGAGATCCTCGGCATAGAGACCCCACCCCTCCGCATAGGCCGAGTATCCATACTGCGTGCGGAAAACCGGAATGTCCGTCAGCTCGTTCTGGATGGCGATCTGCATGTGATGGCCCGGAACGCCCTCGTGATAAGCGAGGCTTTCCAGCGCCCACAGTGATACCGCGCTCATATCGATCAGGTGCGCGTAGAAGATGCCGGGCTGTGAGCCGTCCGGCGTCGGCCCATAGTAATGCGCAGCGCCGCCCGGAACTTCCCGGAAGGCCTCGACACGCTTCACCACCAGCGGCGCCTTTGGCAGGCGGCCGAAATATTCCGGCAGCTTCTTGTACATCACATCGAGATAGCCCTGCGCCGTTTCGAGATATTTGGCGCGGCCTTCATCGGTGTTGGGCAAATAGAACTGCTTGTCCGTGCGCATGAACTCGAAGAAGGCTTTCTGGTCGCCCTGAAAGCCTGTGGCGGCGCGGATCTTGTCCATCTCGCTGTGGATGCGCTTCACTTCGGAGAGGCCGAGTTCATGGATCTCGTCCGCCGTCATCTTCGTGGTCGTCTGCAGCTCAAGCGAAACGTTGTACCACTCCGGCCCTTTCGGCAGCGTCAGCGCACCGACCTTGCCTGAGGGCGCATTCGCCATGTCCTCGTTCAGCCACGCGATCAGCCGCTCGTAAGCTGGCTTCACCTTGTCCTTGAGCGCAGCTTCGGCAGCTGTCTTCCACGCGGCGGCCTGCGCGTCATTGGCGCGGTCAGACGCCAGCAGGAAGCCGATCTTGGTGTTGAGATCATCCCACAGCGGGGACGACGCCCCGGGACCGAACGGAGCGCCGGTGATGACGTTCATCGCTTCGCTGGCTGTTCGCTCGTAGCCAAATTTCGGCGTCCGGATACCATCCGCGACGGCGAGCTTTGCCCGATCGGTAAACTGGTCGATCGCCGGCCCCAGCAACGCAATACGAGAGATGTACGCATCGATGTCCGTGGGAGCGTCCACCTTGTGATAGGTGATCAGGAAGTTCGGCAGGTCCGTGTGCGGACCACCAAAACCGAAGATGTAGGAATGGCGCTGCCACGCGGCGCGGATCTCTGACCGCTCGAGCTCGGATTCCCAGATCGCCCAGGATGTTTTCGCATCGTCATTCAGCTTGGCCGGGTCAACAGCCGCCTTCATGCCGGCAACGCTCTCGCGCCGCCATTCCAGCTGCTTCGCAGCATCGGCTTCCGAGAAGTCGCCTAGCTGGTCGTACAGCTCTTTACGCCCCATCTGCGTCAGCAGCATGGGGTTCATCACGAGTTCTTCCTCGAACTCGGCGTTGAGATAGTCAGTCAGCTTCGCGCTTTCAGCAGCAATATCGTCAGCACTAGGCCCTGCGGGAGCCGCAGGACTGCAGGCGGTAGCGAGGGCGATCAGGCCCGCTGCAAACAACAGACGCATGGTCGTCTCTCCTGATGATCCGGCGTGGCCTAGGCCGCCTTTTTCTGACTGGCGATCCAGCGATCGATCTTGGCTTCGAGCACCGGCAGGGGCAGCGCACCACCACCAAGGATCTGGTCGTGGAACGCGGGATAGCTGAACTTGTCGCCAAGCTCCGTCCGCGCCTTGTCGCGCATCTGTTGCAACTTGATCATGCCGATCTTGTAGGCTGTCGCCTGCCCTGCCGTCGTAATGTAGCGGCGCACTTCCGAAGCGATCGCCGCCTCCGGGATGGACGAGTTATCGGTGAAGTACTTCACCGCCTGTTCCTCGGTCCATCCCTTGGAATGGATGCCTGTGTCGAGCACGAGCCGGATCGCGCGCCAGATCTCACCCGAGAGCTGGCCATAGTGGCTGTAGGGATCCTTCAGGAAGCCCATCTCCTTGGACAGCGCTTCCGAATAGAGGCCCCAGCCTTCCGAGTAAGCCGTATAGCCATACTGCGTGCGGAATTTTGGCAGCTTGTTCGGCCCAGTCTCGGCTTCCAGTTCCTGCTGGATCGAGATCTGCATGTGATGGCCCGGCAGGCCTTCATGATAGGCGATGTCTTCGAGCATGTAGGTCGCCATCGCGTTCATGTCGGAGAGGTGCGCGTAATAGATCCCCGGCCGCGACCCGTCCGGCGTGCCAGACTGGTAATGCTGCGCGCCGCCCGGCTCTTCCCGATACGGCTCCACGCGCTTGACGATGAGATCCGCCTTCGGCAGCCGGCCGAAATACTCCGGCAGCTTCAGCTTCATCTCTTCGATGTGCCTGGTCGCGCGGTCGATATACTCCTGCGCGCCCGCATCATTGTTCGGCAGGTAGAACTGCTTGTCCGTGCGCATGAAGACGAAGAACTCTTCCAGCGTGCCCGTAAAGCCCGCCTGTTCCTTCACTTTCTCCATCTCGCCCCGGATGCGCGCGACTTCGGAAAGACCCAACTGGTGGATCTCGTCCGCCGTCATGTCCGTCGTCGTCATCAGGTTCAGCATGGCGTTGTAATACGCCTCGCCATTCGGCAGCGAACCCGCCCCTTGTGGCGTTGCGGAGGCGTTGACCTTGTCCTCAGCAATCCATGCCGCCAGCCGCTGATAGGCCGGTTGCATCTTCTCGACCATCGCAAGACGCAGCTGCTCGGTGAGCGCAACCGCCTCTTCAGGCTTCAGCTTGCCCGCTTCGGCCAGCGCCTTGATCTTCGCTGCGCCGTCCGCATAGAGCGCTGACTCACCGCCAGAACGTGTGAATGGGAAGCCCGTTGTCACGCGGGCGACTTCCGAGGTGGTCATGTCGTAGGCGAAACCCGGCATACGAATGCCATCCGCAGCCGCCAGCTTGGCCCGATCAATAAGCACGTCGATCGTCGGCCCGATCGCATTCACGCGCGAGATGTAGGCCTCGACGTCTGATTTTTCGTCCACGCGGTGCTGGTTGACCATGAAATTGACGAGCCCCGTGTGCGCCCCGCCACGGCCGAAGATGTAGCGATGACGCCGGAACTCAGCAGCCTTCTCGGCCCGCCCAAGCTCCAGCTCCCAGATTTCATAAGAAAGCCGCGCATCCTCGCTCAACGCGTCCGGCGCGAACTTCGCCTTCATCTCGGCAACGGACTCACGCCGCCATTCCAGGTCCTTCACCATCGCCGCTTCCGAGCGATCATCCAGCTCGCCATAGCGCTCCTTGCGCCCTTGCGCTGTCATCTCCTGAGGAGAGGCTTGCATCTCTTCTTCGTATTCGGCGTCGAGATACGCCACGAGGTCTGCGCTGTTCTTGGCAATGGCTTCGGCTGATGGGGCGGCTGGCGCGTTTGGGCTGCACGCTGCAAGCGCCGCAAACATCGCGGCCGCGCTAAATATTGCCCTCATCTCCGGCTCCCCACTGAATTCTCTGCCCCACCCCGCCGCCGATATAGCTTGGTCATTCCACAATTGTCATCCTGCATGCGCGAACGGCCGCCCAACATGACAACTTATTGACGTGGCCGCGCCGCCGCCCGAATACAAAGTCACAAAACGAGGAAACCCCATGGCCCGCTTCACCGGAAAATCCGTCATCGTCACCGGGGCCGCTTCCGGCATCGGCCGCGCCTCCGCCATGCTGTTTGCCGCTGAAGGCGCCAGCGTGATCGCTGCCGACAAGGCTGCAGGGGTCGGCGATACAGTCGCAGCCATCAAGGCGGCCGGTGGCAAAGCGGTCTCGATGGAGATGGACGCGGGCAATTCGGGTGACGTTAAGGAACTCATCGCTCTGGCCCTCCAGACCAATGGCGGCCTCGATATCCTGTATGCCAACGCAGGCATTTCCGGCGGCACGCCGAACCTGTTCGAGCAGACCGAAGAACAGTGGAAGCAAATCCTGCAGGTCAACCTAATCGGTCCGATGCTCGCCATCCAGTTCGGCGCGCCCGAGATCATCAAGCGCGGCAAGGGAGCAATCGTCTGCACGGCCAGCGTCGCGGGTCTCCGCTACGGCGCAGGCTCACCAGCATATTCGGCATCGAAAGCAGGCGTCATATCGCTGGTCTCGCTGGCGGCCAATAACCTGGCCGGAACCAATGTCCGTGTGAACGGCATCTGCCCCGGCCTGATCGAGACCGGCATGACGCAACCCATCTTTGATCGCGCGCGCGAGAAAGGCACCGACGACAAGATCGGGCAGCTCAATCCCCTGCGCCGCGCTGGCCAGCCCGAAGAGATCGCAAAGGTTGCACTCTTCCTGGCATCGGATGATGCAAGCTATGTCAACGGTCAGGTGCTGCCCGTCGACGGCGGCCTGTCGTCATCGCTGCCGATCGTTCCGCCAAGGCGCTAGGAGCAAATACGCCTAGTAGCCCTGCCCCACGCCGCCATCGAGAACCAGATCGCCAGCCACGACCGGGCGCGGGACTTTCACTTCTTTCACGACCTTGGTGATGGTCTCTCGCTTCGCCGGTTCGCAGATGGTCTTCTTCACCGGCACACTCACCAGCTTCACGCCCGGGCCGAATTTGCGCAGCAGCGAGCGTTCGTTGCAGTTACGCTCGGCCACCTGAATCCGGCACTGCAGAACGCCACCGCGCGAATGATACAGCGCCTCGCCCTTGCCGCACGAGAATGCCTCGCCAGTGTCGAAGTTCGCCTTGCCGTCTATCATGTCGCCGAGCGTCACTTGCATGTGCGTGCCCGCGACGCAGCGATAGAGTTCGCCGGTGTAGTTCCCGCTCACCGCCATCTCGCCATCAACGCGCGATGCTGGGTGCGGCGTATTGCGGTCGTCGATGCAGAGGGCCTGCACGGGGCGCGTTCTGAATTCTTCGACGATTTTGTCGACGCAGTATTCTTCCGTGCCCCTGATTGCATCCTCGACAAGCCGCGTGTCGTAGCCGCCCTCGACAGCAAGGCCACTGATCGTGCTCGGCGGGACGCCGGGATTGGAATAGTAGCCGCCACCGCCGCCGAAGAAACTCGCGCCGGCAGAGCCGCCGCCGGAGACGATGACGCCTGACGACAGCGTGGTTGAGACTCCCGCCGAGGCGACAACGGTAGATGTGGCGCCGACATTCACATTCGGGGTTGCCACGTTCACGCCAGGGATTTGGACGGTGATGTTGCGGGGGGGCTGGCAGCAGGCGCCGGCCGGGGGCGGGGGTGGCGGAGGGGACGGAGGCGCGCAGGTGTTGCACTGCTGGCCCATGGCGGTCAGCGCCACGGTCGCCGCAAACGTCGCGACGCCAGCGCCGGCCAGCATGTGTCGCCATGAAACGGTCATACGGGGTCTCCTCGAGGCCTCGCCTGCAGGGATGCAAACGCCAGTCCTGTTTCTCCCCCTGCGAGGGAAAACGCTCAATTTCGGGTCGCGATTCTCCCGGCGCGCGTCATGGCCCGGGCATTGCGACTTTCCCTTCACGTTGGGGGATTCCGGTCAGCGTAGAGTTTGGCGAACATTCCTATGGAAGAACTTAAAGCGCATCCGAATACCCAGGCCGTACTAGACGCCTGGCGCCGGCTGTCTGAAGGGGTGGACACACCCGAAGGTCCCACGACCGACGATTATCCCGGCCTCGTTGGCCGCCTGTTCGTTCTTAATCACGTCGCGGATCGAGACTATTCGTTCCGTCGCGTCGGCTACGCGCTCGAGCAATTGTTCGGACGTCAGCTCGTCGAGCACAATTTCCTGTCGATCTGGAGCGAGTCGGACCGTCGGCTCGTGAATGCCGCTCTCACCTCCGCGATTGCCGATCGAGGCCCCACACTGGTCCGCGCCCGGGGGGAAACTCTGGTCGGCAAGCGTGTGGATCTTGAATTCGCACTGGCGCCGCTGTTTGGCCGCCCGGGAACGCAGACGCGTTTTCTAGGCCTTTGCCAGACCATGACGCCAGAGGAAGTCCTGGCTGGCCGGCCGCTTCGCCGCCTGCAGGCGATCGCGATCTACCCACCCGCGCCGACACTTCATCCCGCAGTCAGGATCGTTAG